>CAYJBU010000001.1:0-8757 GCA_964368155.1 uncultured Eubacteriales bacterium
TGAACAAACAACTTAGAAAAGCAGTTATCGCAGGTAACTGGAAAATGAACAAAACAATTTCTGAAACAAAAACTCTACTTAATGAGATTATTCCTCTTGTAAAAGATGCAACTTGTGATGTTGTGGCTTGTGTTCCTTTTATAGATTTACAAACAGCTTTAGAAACAGTTAAAGGCACAAATGTTAAAATTGGCGCTCAAAACTGCCACTGGGCTACAAGCGGTGCTTTTACAGCAGAAATTTCAGCAGACATGCTAAAAGACATGGGTGTTGAATATGTAATTACAGGACACAGCGAAAGAAGAACATTTTTTGGCGATACAGATATTACTGTAAGAGATAGAACAAGAGCAGGTCTTGATGCAGGACTTACAGTTATCCTTTGCGTAGGCGAATACCTAGACCAAAGAGAGCAAGGCATTACAGCAGAGCTTTGCGCAATGCAAACAAAAATTGCTTTAGGTGGCGTTTCTAAAGAAGAACTAAAAAATATCATCATAGCTTACGAGCCAGTATGGGCTATAGGTACAGGCAAAACAGCTACTGCAGAGCAAGCAAATGAAGTTTGTGCAGTTATTCGTGATGTTATTAAAGAATTATATGATGAAGATGCAGCAAACGGCATTACAATTCAATACGGTGGTTCTATGAATGCAGCTAATGCAGCAGAACTACTATCAAAACCTGATGTTGACGGCGGACTTATTGGTGGTGCTTCTTTAAAAGCTGAAGATTTTGCTGCTATTATAGATGCTGCAACAAAAGGTTAATAAGGAGCATTATTATGAAAAAACCACTTGTTTTAATGATACTTGACGGCTATGGCGTAGCGCCAGAAAAAGGAAATGCTATCTATGCCGCAAATACACCTAATCTTGACAAAATCATGGAAAACTGTGATAAAGTAAATATTGGTGCATCAGGAATGGACGTAGGTCTTCCAGATGGTCAAATGGGTAACAGTGAAGTAGGTCACACAAATATAGGTGCTGGCAGAATAGTATACCAAGAGCTTACAAGAATTACAAAATCTATTAAAGATGGCGATTTCTTCCAAAATGTTGCACTTGTAAATGCAATTGAAACTGCAAAAGAAAAAGGCACTGCACTTCACATCATGGGTCTTTTATCAGACGGTGGCGTGCACAGCCATAACACTCATTTATATGGAATTTTACAGCTTGCAAAAGACAAAGGTCTTGAAAAAGTTTATGTTCACGCCTTCCTAGACGGACGTGACGTACCACCATCAAGCGGTAAAGATTTTGTGGCAGAACTTTCTAAAAAATGCGAAGAAATTGGCGTAGGAAAAATTGCTACTGTTATGGGTAGATACTATTCTATGGATAGAGATAATCGTTGGGAGCGTGTTGAAAAAGGTTATAATGCAATGACTTTGGGCGAGGGTGAGTTTTCAGATTGCCCAGTAGATGCTGTTGCAAAATCTTATGAAACAGGCGTAACTGATGAGTTTGTTCTTCCTACAGTATGCGTTAAAGATGCAAAAATTTCAAACGGCGACTCGGTTGTGTTTTACAATTTTAGACCTGACAGAGCACGTGAAATTACAAGAGCTTTTGTAGATCCTGAGTTTAAAGGTTTTGAAAGAACAGCAATTGATTTAACATTTGTTTGTATGACACAGTATGATGCAACTATGCCAAATGTATCTGTTGCATTTAAACCTCAAACTTTAGAAAATACTTTTGGTGAGTACATCTCTTCAAAAGGTCTTACTCAACTAAGAATTGCTGAAACAGAAAAATATGCACACGTAACATTCTTCTTTAACGGCGGTGTTGAAAAACAATATGCAGGTGAAGACAGAGTACTTGTAAAATCTCCAGAAGTTGCAACTTATGACATGCAACCCGAAATGAGTGCATATGAAGTTGCTGATAAAATGGTGACAGCTGTAAAAAGCGGTAAATACGATACCATAATATTAAACTTTGCAAACTGCGACATGGTAGGCCATACAGGTATATTTAAAGCAGCTGTTGAAGCTGTTGAAGCTGTTGACTCTTGTGTCGGAAAAGTGTGTGAAGCAGTTGAAGAAATGGGTGGCATAATACTGCTAACAGCAGACCATGGCAATGCTGATAAAATGTATGAAGATGATGGAGTAAGTCCATTTACAGCTCATACAACAAATCCAGTTCCTTTCGTTGTAATAGGCAAAAAATGCACATTAAGAGATGGCGGAACTTTGGCAGACATTGCACCTACAATGTTAAAACTTTTAGGTTTAGAACAACCTGTAGAGATGACAGGCGAGAGCATAATAGTAGAATAATTGAGAATTGAGAGTGTAGAATTGAGAATTATTGTGAAATGCTTCGCGTTTATTAATTTTACTTTTTCCCTATCATTTATTATATCGATTTGTAAGGGGGGCTTTCATGCCCTCCTTTCTTAACGAAAACTTTTACTAAAAAGGAGAATAAACATGGACTTAAAACAAAAAGAAAAAATGCAAGAACTTGCGCTAGAATACTTTAGCAGTGGGTTAAACTGTGCAGAAAGTGTTTTAAAATCATATTTTGACAGCAGTGAGGAAACAAGTGGCAGTGAACTTGTGGCTTTTGCTTCAGGTTTTGGTGGTGGGTTTGATCCCACAAAATGTAATACTTGTGGAGCACTTGTTGGTGCATGTCTTGCAGTGGCTAGTCAAAAGGGTAGAAAAAATCCTTTAGAAAAACCGACTTATGAAGAAAGAAGAGCGCAGCTTGATAATGAAATAAACCCAATTTTTAGAAAAATGTCTAAAAAATTTAGAAATGAATTTAACAGCACAATTTGCGGTGTGATGTGTGATGAGTTTCCAAATGTTACTGAGCGTAGAAAAAACTGCCAAAATGCAGTGCTTTTTGCAACAGAACTTGTTTATAAAAATCTTAAATAAACAGTATTAGTATATTTTTGCAAAATCAGTCTTGACAAGTGGCGGTAAGTTGTAGTATACTAACCGTGGTTAGAAATAACTAACCGTCCTCAAAGGCTATCACATTAAGGAGAGAGCAATTTTGAATATTATAAGCGCAGAACACGAAAAAGAATACACAATTAAGAACATAAACACAGACGATGGAGAGCTAAAAGCGTTTTTGTTTTCTTTAGGATGCTATGAGGGGGAAAAAATTACTGTAATTTCGCAAATGTCAGGAAACTTTACAGTGGTTATTAAAGGTAGCAGATATAACATTGACAAAGAAATTGGAAGTGTTATTGAAATATAATTAAACATTAAAGAGGAGCAGTAGGAAATGAAAATAGCATTGGCGGGAAATCCTAACAGCGGTAAAACCACACTGTTTAACGCCCTTACAGGCAGTAAAGAACGTGTAGGTAACTGGACTGGTGTTACGGTATCAAAAGCGGAGGCACTACTTAAAAAAAATATTTTTGATGCAGGTGAAGAGATTGTAGTGGTCGACCTTCCAGGTGCGTATTCAATGTCACCATTTACATCAGAGGAAAACATTACAAGTGATTTTGTTAAAAATGAAAATCCAGATGTTATAATCAACATAGTTGATGCGACAAATTTGAGCAGAAACTTGTTTTTTACAACTCAACTTTTAGAACTTGGTATTCCTGTGATAATCGCTTTAAATAAGAGTGATATTAACGAGAAAAAAAGTACAAAAATAAATAATGATTTACTAAGTGAAAAACTGGCGTGTAAAGTAATAAGCATAACAGCAAGTACTAATCAAGGACTTACTGAGCTTATGAAAGCAGCCGCTCAAGCCAAAGGTGGGGAGCAAAAGTCAGCATTTTTCCATTCTGCCACAGATATGCACGATAAAGTGCAAGTAGAAGAGCTTGACAAAAAAAGATTTGAATTTGTAAATTCCATAGTAAAAAAAGTAGAAAAAAGAAAATATCATGCATCTAAAAGGACTACGCAAGATAAAATTGATAAAATTCTTGCCCATAAATGGCTTGGTATTCCAATATTTGCAGGCATAATGTGGCTTGTGTTTACAATTTCACAAACTTACATAGGACCATTTTTTGCAGAGGGAATCACAGTTTTCCCAATGTTTGCGGATATGGAAGAAGTTCCATTTATACTGCAAGGCTTAGTTGTTTGGATAGAAACTTTTGGCGCATGGGTAGAAGGACTGCTTGTAAATGCAGGAGCTGCAGACGTACTTGTTACCTTGCTTGTTAACGGCGTAATTGGCGGTGTTGGTGCTGTTGTAGGCTTCTTGCCACTCATTATGGTAATGTTCTTCCTACTAGCGCTTTTAGAAGACTGCGGATACATGGCAAGGGTTGCCGTTGTTATGGACAGATTCTTTAAATTAGTTGGTCTTTCAGGCCGTTCTATTATACCTATGGTTATAGGTACAGCGTGTGCAATACCTGGTGTTATGGCAACAAGAACTATTAAAAATGAAAGACAAAGACGTTCTACAGCTTTACTTACACCATTTATCCCTTGCGGTGCAAAAATTCCTGTTATAGCTTTATTTGCAGGATTATTCTTTGCAAACGATTCATGGGTTTCAACACTTATGTATTTTGTAGGTATAGCGCTTATTATAATAGGTGCATTTATAGTTGTAAGGATTACAGGCGAGAAAAATGCGAAATCTTTCTTTATTATGGAACTTCCAGAGTATAAAGCGCCAAGTGTCGTAAAAGCAACACTTTCAATGCTTTCAAGAGCGAAAGCATTTGTTGTAAAAGCCGCTACAATTATATTACTTTGTAATCTAGTAGTACAAGTTATGGAACTTTACACTTGGAATTTTACACTTGCAGAGGCTTCGGGCGACAGCATATTAGCAAGTATAGCATCTCCTGTTGCAATACTTCTAATTCCACTAGGTTTTGGTACATGGCAACTTGCTGCTGGTGCAATAACAGGCTTTATCGCAAAAGAAAATGTTGTTGGCACATTAGCAGTTGTTTTCGGCTCAGTAGGAGCTATTAACGATGATTTAGAGCTTGTTGCAGAGCAAGCACAGTTTGCAGGAGCTATGGAGCTTACAGCAGTTGCGGCACTTGCTTATCTAATGTTTAACCTATATACACCACCTTGCTTTGCGGCTATTGGCGCAATGAATGCGGAAATGGAAAGCAAAAAATGGTTATGGGGTGCAATTGGCTTCCAATTTGGAATGGGATATACTGTAGCATATCTTGTATATCAAGTAGGTACAGTTATCACTACAGGCTCAGTTGGACATGGCTTTATCCCAGGTCTTATAGCAGTTGGAGCTATGGTGGCTATAGTTGCAGGACTTGTGATTAAAGGAAATAAAAAAGCAAAACTTAGACAAATGGCTTAAGCACTTTTGAAAGGAGCGTTATTTTATGCCACCAATTTTAGTAAATATTTTAATAGTTTTAGTACTGCTAATAATAATCGCACTTATAGTGTGGTATGTAGTTGCGCAAAAGAAAAAAGGAGTTAAGTGTATCGGATGCCCGCATGCAAAAGCAGCCTGCAATAAAAATTCAAATTGCGGTTGCAAAAAATAGATTTTAAAACGGCCGAAAGGCCGTTTTTTTATAAGTTGTAATATGTTAAGTATATCTCATACATATTTAGTCAATAGACATATTAACTAAAAGTAAATTCTATTATTTCACTTGCAAAAATGTAAAACTTATTGTAAAATAGGAACATAAAGAAATTAGTACATTTTTCAATTGGTACAAAAAAGGATGGTATGCTATGTCACTAAAATTAGAAAGCGGTTATTTAAAAGGGTTTATAAGAGATGATGAGTACAGTGCTATTGCAACACAAGTAAGAAATGCACATGAACTACTTGAGTCAAAAAAAGGACCAGGAAATGACTTTTTGGGTTGGACAACACTTCCTACAGATTATGATAAGGAAGAATTTGCAAGAATCAAGGCTGCAGCCGAAAGAATTAAGAAAAATTCAGAAGTATTTATAGTAATAGGTATAGGTGGTTCTTATCTAGGCGCTAGAGCAGCTATAGATTTTCTAAAATCAGAAAACTATAATGCAATGAAAAAAGACACACCAGACATTTATTACACAGGCAACAGCATAAGCTCATCAGCGCTAGCAGAGCTTGTTGCAATTTGCGAGGGTAGAGATGTATCTATTAATATGATATCAAAATCAGGTACAACAACAGAGCCTGCTATTGCATTTAGAGTTTTCCGTGAAATTTTAGAGAAAAAATACGGCAAAGAAGAAGCAAAAAGCAGAATTTACTGTACAACAGATAAAGCAAAAGGTACACTTAAACAACTTGCTGATAAAGAAGGTTTTGAAACTTTTGTAGTGCCAGATGATGTAGGTGGACGTTTCTCAGTTTTAACAGCTGTAGGACTTTTACCAATAGCTGTAAGTGGTGCTGATATTGATAAAATTATGGCAGGTGCAAAAAAAGGACAAGAAATTTATAACAGCCCATGTATAAGCGAAAATGACTGCTATAAATATGCTGCAATTAGAAATATTCTTTACAATAAAGGCAAAACAACAGAGCTTATGGTAAGCTATGAGCCATGCTACACTATGATGAATGAATGGTGGAAACAACTTTATGGTGAGAGTGAAGGAAAAGACCAAAAAGGTTTATTCCCAGCATCAGTTGTATTTTCAACAGATTTACACTCTATGGGTCAATACATTCAAGACGGTAGACGTTTCTTATTTGAAACAGTTATGCTATTTGAAACACCAAAACACGAAATTGTAATAGGCAATGACCCAACAGACGTTGATGGGCTTAACTTCCTTGAAGGCAAAACAATGGCATTTGTAAATGAGAAAGCCTTTGAAGGAACAGTTTTAGCACACAATGACGGTGGGGTACCAAATATAGTTATAAAAGCCAAAGATTTCTCTGAGGAAACTTTTGGTCAACTCATATACTTCTTTGAAAAAGCTTGTGCAATTTCAGGTTATATGTTAGGTGTTAATCCATTTGATCAACCTGGTGTTGAAAGTTATAAGAAAAACATGTTTGCTCTTTTGGGTAAACCAGGCTATGAAGATGAGAAAGCAGCTTTAGAGGCAAGACTTTCAAAATAATTTTAGCAAAAACCGTGCGTGCACGGAAATTAAATATACAGGAGGAACACATTATGGTTAATTTACTTGTTGGGAAAAAAGGATCGGGAAAAACTAAAAGGTTAATTTCATGCGCAAATACAGCACTAGAAACTTCAAAAGGCAATGTGGTTGTAATTGAGAAAGGCTTAAAGCTAACATATGATGTATCACACGAAGCAAGACTTATAGACCTTGATGCCTATAAAATAGAAGGTGCAGACGCACTTTATGGATTTATTAGCGGAATTTGTGCAGAAAACTATGACATTACCGACATTCTTTTAGACTCAACTCTAAAAATTATAGGAAATGACATGCCAGCGCTTGAGTCACTTGTAAGTAAAATTGAGGCTTTAGAAAACACAGCTAATATTAAAATAGTTTTATCAGTTTCAGCAGATGAATCAGAACTACCAGAAAGCTTTGCAGGAAAAATTTTAAAATAATTATTTATAAGCGTTGAAAAATGAGCGTTACAGCTCATTTTTTTACGCATTTAGAATTATAGAGATGTTTTGCGATTAAATAACAGCAAATGAAAATATTTAACTTGACAAAACACGATAAAATCATTATAATATTTCAGTACGGTATGAGGTAAACTTATGTTTATTAATTTTAAAAAATATATTTCAGGTGCAGCTGCACCGCTTAATATAGATTACAGCTTTAGCTTAAAAGAAGTTGAGATTGATGGGTATTATCCTTTCGTTTCACCAATTCATGCTAAAGGAAAGCTTAGCCCAAAGCATAGTTCTGCTTTGCTAGAAATTGAGCTTTCATATGATTTTAGTATGCCGTGCAACAGATGTATGGAAGACACTTTAATAAAGTGTAAAACCAAAGTATCTCACACCTTGGTTTTATCACTAAATGAAGATGAAGATCTTTCTTACATTCAAGTAGAAGAAAATGATATGGATTTAGATGAACTTTTATATTCAGACATTATACTTGAATTGCCGACTAAATATATCTGTAAAGAAGATTGTAAAGGACTTTGCTCTACTTGTGGAGCAAATCTAAACAGCGAAAGCTGTAATTGCAACAAAAGTCAGCTAGACCCTCGTTTAGAGGTTCTTAAAAGCTTGATACAATGAATTATAATAGAAAGAGGAGGTGCTAAGCCATGGCTGTACCAAAGGCGAAAGTATCCAGTGCAAGACAAAACAAAAGACGTTCCAATGTTTGGAAAATTAGCGCGCCTGCCCTAATGAAATGCTCACAATGTGGGGATTACAAGACACCTCATAGAGTATGCGGCGCTTGTGGTTATTACAATGGAAGACAAGTTGTAAACAAAGAAGCATAATTTTGTTTAGCCGGATAGAGAAGGGGTTTCCTCTTCTCTATTTTGTTTTAAGGAGCAAAGTGACATGGTCAAGATTGATAAAGTTGAAAAAGATAGCATAGCTTCTAAAGTGGGTATTTCAGACGGAGATACTCTTATTAGCATTAATGATAATGAGATAGGCGATATACTTGATTATCGCTTTTTTGAAACAAATAGCATGCTTAATTTAAAACTTTTAAATAATTATAAAAAAGTGTATGAAGTGAAGGTTAAAAAGTCTGTTTATGCATCTTTAGGGCTTGAATTTCAAACCTATTTGATGGACGAAAAGCGTTCTTGTAAAAATAAATGCGTATTTTGCTTTATAGACCAACTGCCAAAAGGAATGAGGGAAAGCCTTTATTTT
>CAYJBU010000001.1:8767-61736 GCA_964368155.1 uncultured Eubacteriales bacterium
ATAGACTATCTTTCTTATTTGGAAACTATATAACACTTACAAACATAGGTCAAAAGGAAATTGATCGAATAATAAAAATGAAAATAAGCCCCATCAACATTTCGGTTCATACAATGAACCCAAAGCTTCGCTGTGAAATGATGCAAAATAAATTTGCAGGGGATAGTATAAAGTACATTAAAATTTTATCAGATGCTGGGATAAAGCTTAACTGTCAGTTAGTGCTTTGTCCAACGCTTAATGATGGTGAAGAATTAAAGTATACATTAACCGAACTTTTTAAGCTAGGTGAAAATATGCAAAGTCTTGCCTGCGTTCCTGTGGGACTTACAAAATATAGAGAAAATCTATATAATTTGCGACCATTTACAAAAGAAGAAGCTGGAGAAGTCATAGACATAATAGAAAGCTTTGGAGATAAAATTAAGGATGAGCGTGGACAAAGAGCTGTTTATCCATCTGATGAATTTTATCTTATAGCAAATAGAAAGCTTCCTAGTTATGAATTTTACGAAGATTTTGCTCAAATAGAAAATGGCGTTGGCATGATGCGAAACTTGGAAGAAGAGTTTTTATATGCATTAGAAGAATATGCAGAAGACGGATTTTTCCAAAATTTTGATAAAAAAAGAAATATAAGCACTGTTACAGGCATGGCAGCGTATAAATTTATTGATAAGCTTCTTGACAAAGTGCGTGAAAAGTGTGACAATTTAATTATAAATGTACATGGAATAGAAAATGAATTTTTTGGCGGATGTGTAGATGTTACTGGTCTTTTGACAGGAATAGACATATATAATGCTTTAAAAAATGTTAAACTATATGATGAGCTATTAATTCCCGATGTAATGCTGAAATCTGATGAAGATGTTTTTTTAGATGATATGACTTTAGAGCAGTTATCGGAAAAACTTAATATAAAAATTAGAAAAATAGGACCCTTGGGCGAGGATTTGTTTTGTGCCCTAATTGGTAAGTAAAGGATGTGAAATTATGTCAAAACCTATAGTAGCGGTAGTTGGACGACCAAATGTTGGAAAATCGACGCTGTTTAATAAGCTTGTAGGACAAAGAATTTCTATAGTTGAGGACACTCCGGGTGTCACAAGAGATAGAATTTTTGCAGATTGCGAATGGTTAAATACAAAATTCACCTTAATAGACACAGGCGGTATAGAGCCAATGTCAAAGGATATAATTTTGTCACAAATGAGAGTGCAAGCTCAACTTGCAATAGATTCAGCCGATGTTATTATCTTTGTAACAGATGTAAGAACCGGTATGGTATCTACTGATGAGGAAATAGCAGCTATGCTTGTAAGAAGTAAAGTGCCTGTTATTTTGGCGGTAAATAAATGCGACAGAGTTGGTGACCCACCACCTGAGTATTATGAATTTTATAACTTAGCGCTTGGCGAACCTTATGCAGTGTCATCAGTGCATGGTCATGGAACAGGCGACTTACTTGATGAAGTTATAAGCCATTTTCCAAAAGAGAGCGATGAAGAAGAGGATAATGAAAACATTAAGGTTGCAATTATAGGAAAACCAAATGTTGGAAAATCTTCACTTGTAAATAAAGTATCGGGTGAAAACAGGTGCATAGTATCAAACATTGCAGGAACTACAAGAGATGCTGTTGATATGAAAATTGAAAATAAGCATGGTGAGTTTACATTTATAGATACAGCAGGACTTAGAAGAAAAAGCAGGGTTGATGACAATATTGAGAGATACTCAAATATAAGGGCGCAAATGGCGGTTGAGAGAGCAGATGTTTGTGTTATTATGATAGATGCTCAAGAAGGCTTTACAGAGCAGGACTCTAAAGTTGCAGGTATTGCACATGAAGCCGGTAAGGGCTGTATAATTGCTGTTAACAAATGGGATGCGATTGAAAAAGACGAAAAAACCATGCAGGAGTATAAAAAAGGATTGGAGCATGACTTTGGATTTATGTCTTATGCACCTATAATATTTATATCTGCACAAACAGGACAAAGACTTGATAAACTGTTTGAACTTATTAAAGTGGTTGCAAATAATAATGCAATGCGCATTACAACAGGTGTTTTAAATGACATCTTAGCACAAGCAACTGCAAGGGTTCAACCACCTACTGATAAAGGTAAAAGATTAAAAATTTATTACATGACTCAAGCATCTACTAAGCCACCTACATTTGTATGTTTTGTAAACTCAAAGGACTTGTTCCACTTTTCATATCAAAGATACCTTATAAATAGAATAAGAGATGTTTTTGGACTTGAAGGAACTCCAGTAAATTTAATAATCAGAGAACGCTCTGAAAAAAATGATACTTAAAAGGAGCTGGTAATTTGTTGTTAACATGGGTGGTCGCAGGAGCGGCAGTTGTATTAATATCTTATTTATTAGGAAGTATTAGTTCATCAATTATAATTACAAAACTTTACAAAATGGGCGACATAAGAGAGCATGGAAGTGGAAATGCAGGTGCTACAAATGTACTTAGAACAGTTGGCAAAACGGCATCGGCACTCACATTTATTTTTGACTTTTTAAAATGCGCATTGTCTGTAATTTTGGGTAGAATAATTATAGGATACGTTGTAGAACAGGCAGGACTTTTACCTGAGTTTTCACAGTTTGGCGCATATGCAGCAGGACTTTTTTGCATGATAGGGCATATGTATCCTATATATTACAAGTTTAAAGGCGGAAAAGGTATAGTTACAAGTGCGGCACTTATAGCCTTAGTTGATTGGCGAATATTTATAATCTTATTCTCTATATTTTTGATTATGATGTTTATAAAGAAAATTGTTTCGCTTGCATCAATTACCTCAATTGGTCTTTATCCCATAGCTACATTTTTGATTAATTTCTTTTTCGATTATGAAAACAGTCCACTTAAAATTGAAAATGGTGTACCTCTTTATTATTTAATTGCTATTACGATAATTTCGGGAATAATATCAGTTGTCATAATAGTGAAACATAAGCAGAACATAATTCGTTTAAAAAACGGCACAGAAAAGCCAATTTCGTTCACTACATCTCAGCGCAAGTTACAAGATAAATAATTTACATAATATTATTTTGTGCTATTTTTGTATTGACAATTTTATCATTGTGTATTATTATATAGTACGTTAATAATAATTATAACTTAAAATATTTAAATATATATAATCGGATTTAAAAGTTAGGAAGTGAAGTGTTGGATAAGTTTATCGTTAAGGGCGGAGCTGTTTTAAACGGAGAGGTAAATATCAGCGGTGCTAAAAACGCAGCAGTGGCAATACTACCGGCAGTTATTTTATCAGATGGGCCATGCAGGCTTGAAAATATTCCAAATATATCAGACGTAAAAGTTACTTGCAGAATACTTTCAGAAATGGGAGCTACTGTAAAATATGTAGATAAAAATACTATAGATATCGACCCTAGAGGAATTGACACAAATGTAGTACCTTATGAAATTTCAGGGCATATAAGAGGTTCTTACTATTTTATAGGTGCACTACTTGGAAGATACAGCAGTGCTAAAGTTTCTTTGCCTGGCGGTTGCGATTTTGGCGTTCGTCCAATTGACCAACATTTAAAGGGTTTTGAAGCATTAGGTTGTAGCTGTGATATTAGTGGAAACGGCATGATAGATGTTAAGGCAGAAAAGCTTAAAGGCTCTAATATATTTATGGACGTTGTATCTGTTGGTGCAACCATGAATATTATTCTGGCAGCTGTAAAGGCAGAAGGCTTAACTGTTATTGAAAATGCTGCAAGAGAACCACATGTAGTTGATATTGCAAACTTCTTGAATATGATGGGTGCAAATATTAGCGGTGCAGGTACAGATATAATTAAAATTAGAGGCGTGAAAAACCTAAAAGGTGTTTCATATTCTATTATTCCCGACCAAATTGAAGCGGGAACATACATGGTAGCTGCTGCTGCCACAGGTGGAAACGTTCTTATTAAAAACGTTACACCAAAACACCTTGAGTCAATTTCTGCAAAACTTATAGAAATTGGTGTTACTATAACAGAGTATGATGATGCAGTAAGGGTTCAAAGAACAGGACCACTTAAAAAGTGTAATGTAAAAACTCTGCCGCACCCTGGCTTTCCTACAGATATGCAACCGCAAATTGCAGTGCTTTTAAGCATAGCAAATGGTACAAGCATACTAAATGAAAGTGTTTGGGAAAATCGTTACAGATATATTGAGGAGCTTAAAAGAATGGGCGCTCAAGTAACTGTAAATGGTAGACTTGCAATAATTGAGGGAATTAATCAGCTAAAGGGCGCACCTGTTAAGGCGACAGACCTTAGAGCGGGTGTTGCGATGATAATTGCAGGACTTGTTGCTGATGGAGAAACAAGAGTTGAAGATATCAGACATATACAAAGAGGCTATGAAGATGTAGTTGGAAAATTTGTAGCTTTGGGCGCTGACATTTATTGTCAAAGTAAACCCGAGTATAGTGTTGCTGATATAATTTAAAAAACAAGGGCGCTTAGCCTTTAAAAGAAATGAGGCGGCCAAGATAAGGTCGCCTATTTTTGATTTTTATTTAGAAATGAGAAGTAAAAGCATGGCAAAAATATATCCGTTATTTAGCGGAAGCAGTGGAAATAGTTATTTTCTTGGAAGACAGGAGCAGGGTATACTTATTGATGCAGGAAAGTCTGCAAAGCAATTAGGCCTTGCACTGCAAAATTGTCAAATAGATCCACTTGCTGTAAAGGGAATTATAATTACACATGAACATAGTGACCATGTAAGCGGTCTTAGGGTGTTTGCAACAAAATATCAAATACCTGTTTTTGCATCAAAAGGAACAATTAAAGCGCTAGAGAACGCAAATATTGCAAATGGGGCTTATAAAATACATGAAATAGAGCAAAATTTACAAATTGCAGATATGACTATAAAGCATTTTAATACATCACACGACTGTGCCCAAAGCATAGGTTTTAATATTTTGACAGATGATGACAAGCGAATATGCTTTGCAACTGATTTAGGCGTGATTACAGATGAAGTTGAAGAAAATATGTACGACTGCAGCCTAGCTGTGATAGAGTCTAATCACGATGAAAACATGCTTAAGGTAGGTAAATATCCTTTCATGCTTAAAAAAAGAATATTATCTGACATAGGGCATTTATCAAATAGAGCGTGCGCAGAATTTTTGATAAGACTACATAAAAATAATACAAAAAAATTCTTGCTTGCTCATTTAAGCGGAGAAAATAATACTCCACAAGTTGCATTTGAAACTGCAGTATGCAGTATGACCTTGCAAGGCTTTACTAAAGATGTAGATTATAGCCTTTTTGTAGCGCCAAAACAAAATATTAACGGCTCTGCAATAATTTATTAAGAAAGTGGAAATATGATAGGTATAAAATTAATTTGCGTTGGAAATTTAAAAGAGAAATATTTGGTGGATGCCTGTAATGAATATCAAAAAAGGCTTACACCACTTTGCAATTTTTCGCTTGTTCAAATACCAGAATATAAAATGCCGTCAAAAATTTCACCTGCGCTTATTTGTAAAGCATTAGAGGCAGAGGGTAAGGCGATTTTATCTGCGGCAAATGGCTGTAAAGTTGTGCCACTTTGCATAGAGGGACAGCAGTCAAGCTCCGAAAAATTTTCAAAATTTATTTCGGATATGGCGGTAAGCGGAAATGGTAACATTGCATTTGTTATAGGTAGCTCACATGGGCTTAGCGATGAAGTGAAAAAAGCTGGCAGAGGCTTTTCAATGTCTGAGATGACTTTTCCTCATCAGCTTGCAAGACTTATGCTTTTAGAACAAGTTTACAGGGCGTTTCAAATAATGACAGGGACTAAATACCATAAATAGTTGAGAGTTGAGAATTGAGAATAATGGATATAAAAGTTAATGATGTAATTTTAATGAAAAAACCACATCCTTGTGGAAATAAGGAGTTTGTGGTGTTAAGAATTGGCATGGACTTTAAAATTCGCTGTAAAGCTTGCGGACGTGAAGTAATGGTGCCAAGGCTTAAGTGTGAAAAAAATATAAAAAAAATAATAAGCAGGGAGCATGAATTGTAGCGCCTTAATTTATTAAACTTTATCAAAATGAAAATTAAGGAGAATTAAAATGTTTGAAAATTTACAAGTGTTTGAAAATAGATATGAAGAGCTCAATTTAAAATTAGATGACCCAACGGTGGCTTCAAATCAAAATCTTTACAGAGAGTTAATGAAAGAGCATAGCGAAATTACCCCAATAGTCACAAAATATAGAGAATATAAAAATGCTATGCAAACGATTAAAGACTGCGAGGAACTTATTGCAGATCCCGAAGCTGATAGAGATATTAAAGACATGGCTTATGAAGAGAGCAGTGAGGCAAAAGACAAAATTGATGAAATTTCAGAAGAGCTTAAAATACTGCTTCTTCCAAAAGATCCGAATGACGACAAGAGCGTAATTGTTGAAATTAGGGCAGGCGCTGGTGGAGATGAGGCAGCACTGTTTTGTAACTCTCTTTTCAGAATGTATTCAATGTATGCGCAAAAACAAGGTTGGCAGGCAGAAATTGCAAGTGCCAACGAAACAGAACTTGGTGGCTTTAAAGAGATTAGCTTTACAATAGATGGAGCATCGGCATATTCAAAACTAAAGTTTGAAAGCGGTGTTCACAGGGTTCAACGTGTGCCTGAAACTGAAACACAGGGACGCATACACACATCTACCGTGACGGTGGCAGTGCTTCCAGAAGCTGATGAAGTGGAGCTTGAAATAAATCCTAAAGACTTGCAGATTGATACTTTCCGTTCAAGCGGAGCTGGTGGACAACATATAAATAAAACTTCATCTGCAATAAGGATTACTCACTTACCCACAAACACAGTTGTAGAGTGTCAAGATGAGCGCAGTCAGCTTAAAAATAAAGATAAGGCTATGAGAGTTTTAAGGGCAAGGCTTTTAGATGCAAAAATTGCAAAACAAGAGTCAGAAATTTCTGCAGAGAGAAAAAGTCAGGTTGGAACAGGAGATAGGTCTGAGCGAATAAGGACTTATAACTACCCGCAAATAAGGCTTACAGACCACAGAATAGGTCTAACACTTTACAGGCTTGAAGATGTGCTAAATGGCGATTTAGATGACGTTATAAATGCACTAATAGCGGCAGATAGAGCCGCAAAGCTTTCAGAGTCTATGGAAAATCAATGATTAACTAAGAGGGATATATGAAAACTCAAATAATTAACCCTTTAAACGAAGATGAAATGAAACTTGCCGCCCAAATTGTAAAAGAGGGTGGCACAGTTGTTATGCCCACAGAAACAGTTTATGGACTTTCTGCAGACGCTTTAAATGAAAAGGCGGTCGAAAAAATATTTAAGGCTAAAGGAAGGCCATCTGATAATCCACTTATAATTCATGTTGCAAAATTTGAAGATATTTATCCTCTTGTCAAAAATGTGAGTGAAAAGGCAAAGCTTTTGGCAGAAAAATTTTGGCCAGGGCCACTTACAATGATATTTGAAAAGAGCGATTTAGTTCCAAGCGTTACAAGTGGCGGACTTGATACGGTTGCTGTTAGAGTGCCAAAGAATGAAAGCGCAAGAGAGCTTATTGAAAAATCAGGCAAAGTACTTGCGGCACCTTCGGCAAATTTGTCAGGCGGACCCAGCCCCACAACATTTGAACATGTGTATAATGATTTATCTAATAGAGTTGATGCAATAATTAAGGGGAAGCCATGCAAAGTTGGTTTGGAATCAACTGTAATAAATATGGTGGGCGATGTGCCGAAAATTTTAAGACCAGGTGCAGTTACAGCAGAGGAAATAGCATCGCTTTTAGGAGAGGTCTTAATTGATGATAGTATAATTTCTGGGCTGGCTCAAAATGAAGAAGCCCTGTCGCCCGGTATGAAATATAAACATTACTCGCCAAAAACAAAAATTGTTGTAAGTCATCTTGCAAAAGATGATTAT
Source organism: uncultured Eubacteriales bacterium (assembly GCA_964368155.1). Taxonomy (GTDB): domain Bacteria; phylum Bacillota; class Clostridia; order Oscillospirales; family Acutalibacteraceae; genus SIG603. The sequence goes on from CAYJBU010000001.1 coordinate 16,746, forward strand.
ATAAAAATTTTAAATGAAAATTGTGATGAAAAAATAGGAGCGCTTTGTTTTGATGAAGATGTAAAGTCGTTAAAATGTAGCTGTGTGAGTTTTGGAGATGAATATGACCCCAAAACTCAGGCGGAAAAATTATTTTCCTCGCTTCATAAAATAGATGACTTATCGCTTGAAACGGTTTATGCAAGAGCTCCTAAACTCTCAGGAGTTGGTCTTGCTGTTTATAACAGACTTATAAGAGCGGCAGGTTTTAAGTGCCAGTTTCCAAGTGTAAATGTTTTAGGCCTTACAGGACAAACAGGAAGTGGAAAAAGCCATGTTGCAAAAATTTTAAATGGCTTAGGTGCGGCAGTAATTGATTGTGACAAAGTAACAAAACTTAAAGATATTTACCCCGAAGAATGTTTAAAAGAGTTGCAAAAAACCTTTTCGTATGATATTATCAATCAAGTAGGGGAGCTTGACAGGAAAAAGCTTTCCCAGTATGCATTTTCATCAAAAGAAAATACACAAAAGCTTAATTTAATTGTCTTGCCATATATTGAAAAAAGAATATCTAAAATGATAGATGAATATAAAAGTAGTGGAAAAAAACTTATAGTTTTAGATGCACCAACATTATTTGAAGCAGGGGCAGACAGTTTGTGTGATAAAATTTTGGTTATTAAAGCACCGAAAGACTTAAGACTTGAAAGAATTATTAAAAGGGATAGTTTAACAAAGGATGAGGCACTTAAAAGAATTAATGCACAAAAGGAAGAGAAGTGGCTTGTCTCGCTTGCAGACTTTTTAATAGACACAGAAAATACAGATGATGTAAAGACCAAAACAGAGAATGTTTTTGATAAATTATCTCATTATAGAAAGTAGTATATATGAAAAAATAAAAGTGGCAGTAATAGTAATTAGTGTAATCGCACTTATAGTCGGAATACTCGCTTTTGTACCTTTTACAAGAGATATGGGAATGAAAATATGGTACCCCACAGAATTTTCTGAAATAGTTCAAAATAAATCGGAAATGTTTGAAGTGGAAGAAGAGTTAATATATGCCGTAATAAGGACAGAGAGCTCTTTTGAGCCTGAGGCGCAGTCAGGAGTGGGCGCAAAGGGACTTATGCAAATGACAGATGGAACATTTGAATGGGTGCAAGAGCTTTTGGGCGCAGAAGAAATATTACCAGCAGATTATCTTTTTGAACCTGAAATAAATATTCATCATGGAACATACTTTTTATCGTTTTTAATGGATTATTATGGAAATGTAGACACAGCACTTGCGGCATACAATGCAGGCATGGGAAATGTTGCGTCATGGCTTGAAGACCCTGAGTATTCAAAAGACGGAGTGACACTTTACGAGATACCATTTCTAGAAACAAAAAACTATGTGAAAAAAGTAAATGAAGCTATGACAGTATACAAAAATTTATATAATTTATAAGGAGTAAGAATATGAAAAACAAAGAAAAGAAAACAAGTGAAGAGTTATCAGAATTACTGCTAAACAAAAGAGAAAATGGTTTTTTCTCTGTGACAGATAAAGAGATAAAAAAGGCGGATAAGTTTTGTGAGGGATATAAAACTTATCTTGATAATGCAAAAACAGAAAGAGAAGCTGTAAATGTGGCGGTTAAGGCTGCAAAAGAAAACGGTTATGTAGAATTTGATGTAAATGCAAAATATAAGGCAGGCGACAAGGTTTATTATAACAATAGAGGTAAAGCAATTTGCCTTGCAGTTATTGGTGAAAACGGAACTCGTGACGGTGTAAGGATTGCGGCAGCTCATATAGACTCGCCAAGAATAGACTTAAAACCTATTCCACTTTATGAAGATACAGATATCGCAATGTTTAAAACTCATTACTATGGTGGAATTAAAAAGTATCAATGGGTGGCAATGCCTCTTGCAATGCATGGCGTTGTTGTTAAAAAAGACGGCACAGTAATTGATGTTACAGTTGGTGAAAAAGAGGGTGAACCTCAATTTGCAATTACAGACCTTCTTCCTCATTTAGGTGCAGACCAAAGTAAAAAACCTTTGGGTGCAGCTTTTACAGGTGAAGATTTAAACATTATTGTAGGCAGCAGACCGGTAAGAGATAAAGAGGCAAAAAGCGGCTTTAAGCTTAATGTAATGAAAATTCTTAATGAGAAATATGATATTGTTGAAGCAGATTTAATCTCGGCTGAAATTGAATTTGTGCCTGCATTTAAATCAAATGATGTCGGTTTTGACCGCTCATTAATTGGCTCATATGGACATGATGATAGAGTGTGTGCATATCCTGCAACTTTAGCGCTATTTGACTGTGGTGTTCCAAAAAGCACATCTATTACAGTTTTAGCAGACAAAGAAGAGGTTGGAAGCGATGGCAACACAGGTCTTGCAAGTGAATTTTTAAGATATTTTATAGCAGACCTTGCAGCGCAAGATGGACTTGAAGCAAGACATGTTTTGTCAAAATCAACTTGCCTTTCTGCAGACGTTACAGCTGCATTTGACCCTAATTTTACAAGTGCTTTCGAATCAAATAACACTTGCTATATAAACAATGGTGTAGGTTTTTCAAAATACACAGGTTCAAGAGGCAAAGGTGGAACATCTGATGCAAATGCAGAATTTTTGGCATATATCAGAAAAATTTTAGACGACAATAAAGTTCTTTGGCAAATAGGCGAGCTTGGAAAAGTTGACCAAGGCGGCGGTGGAACAGTTGCAAAATATGTTGCAAACTTAAATATAGATGTAATTGATATTGGTGTGCCCGTACTTTCAATGCATGCACCGTTTGAACTTGTATCAAAACTGGATGTTTATATGGCTTATAAAGCATTTAAGGCATATTTTGAAGCATAATAAAATTTTATATTAAGGGGAAAAGAAAATGAAAGCAGCTATTTTTTATGGAAGACATGATTTAAAGGTTGAAGAAATTCAAAAACCACAAATTACAGACGATGAAGTTTTAGTTGAAGTTAAAGCTTGCGGAGTTTGTGGAACAGATGTTCATATTTTTGAAGGCTCTGATGGTGCGGCAAAAGTTTATCCACCAGAAGTTTTAGGCCATGAATATTCAGGTCTTGTAGTAGAAGTTGGAAAAAATGTAAAAGCTTATAGGATAGGTGATAGAGTTTGCGTTGACCCTAATATGTACTGTGGAAAATGCGAACCTTGCAGAGATGGCAAAGTGCATTTTTGTGAGAATATGTTAAGCTATGGTGTTACACTTAAAGGTGGATTTGCTCAGTATAGTGCAGTTAATGAAAGACAAGTATATAAATTAGGCGATAATACAAACTATATTGCGGGTGCAATGACAGAACCGCTTGCTTGTTGTCTTCATGGCATTGATATGTGTGGCATTAAACAAGGCGAAAAAGTGGTTATTGTTGGTGCTGGTCTTATTGGACTTTTAATGCTTCAACTTGCAACAATTTCTGGTGCTTCGGCAGTTGCTGTTTTAGAACCATCAAGCGATAAAAGAGCGCAAGCTAAAAATTTGGGTGCGGCACTTTGTATTGACCCAATTAAAGAAGATGCAAAAAAAATACTCTCTGAAAATGGTTTTGCTGATGTTCAAGTAGTTATTGAATGTGTTGGTAAAACACAAACAATAGAAAATGCAATCTCTATTGTTGGAAAAGGCGGCACTGTAATGATGTTTGGCCTTACAACACCTGATGCTACTATAAGTGTTAAACCTTTTGAAGTTTTCCAAAAAGAAATAGTTTTGAAAAGCTCATTTATTAACCCATTAACACAAAAAAGAGCATTAGAGCTTATTGATGCTAAAAAAGTTGATGTTGAGAGTATGGTGTGTGCAACTTGCTCACTAGATGAACTTGAAGAAGTATTAAAAAGTGAAGAACTTCGTGCAAAAGGCAAATATGTAGTTTGCCCATAATTAATTTGTTTTTAAGGAGGAAAAATGAAATTACCGTTTAAGAAAAAAAGAGATGACAGAAACTATATTCGTTTTTCCTTTGTAAATGAAAAAACATATGTTCAGTCTGCTCAAATTAGAGTAAGAGCTAGTAATATTGCAAAAAGACTTGGAGTTTTAAAAATTATTATTACATCAATAATTTTGATTTTAACTGTATTTGTTGGTGTTGTTATGTTTAGAAGTGTAGCAGCACCAAGCATTACTATAGAGCAAGAAGTGCCCTCGGATAATGTTTTAGATTTAGAGCTTACAGAATATGACACAGTGGAATATGATGAAAGCACAGGTCTTCCCATATATGATAATGAAAGTGTACTGATGATAATTAATGAGGACAATCCAGCTTCTGTTAATATTGCGGACAATCTTGTAACTGTGCTAGGCATACAGGTTGACCCAAAACTTGAGGCGGCATTAAATGCTCTGGTAGGTGCGGCAGAACAAGACGGAATAGCATTAGAATTTTCTAGTGGCTATGTTACATGGTCAGAGCAAAGTGTGCTTTTTGATTTAAAAGTTGAAGAGCTTATAGCTCTTGGTAGCAGTGAAATTATGGCTAATGCGCTTGCACAAGACGCTGTGGCAAAGCCAGGTAATTCAGACATGCAAACAGGCCTTTGTGTTACATTAAATGCAGATAAAGATGCGTTTCCAAACAGTGAAGAGTTTTTATGGCTTTCAAAAAATATGGCAACATATGGATTTATATTTAGGTACCCAGAAACAGAAAAGGCATCTGCTGCAATTTCTGCAACGGGAGATTACAGGGTGATTAGATATGTTGGAACTGACAATGCCATGGAAATGCGACAACTTGGAATGAACTTTGAAGACTATGTAAGATATTACTATGCAGGCGAAGGTGAATAAAAAACTTTATAATTAGGTTTTTTGTTTGACAAATGAAGTTATAAGTGATAAAATGTTGTCAAAATATTAAAAGATTGATGAGGTAAGTTTTTGTTAATAGTATTTGTAGCGGTGATTTCTAAATAATAATATCTGTCCAAAATATGCGCATTGCGTGTGTTTTGTTGTGCAGTTTTTAGGATTATCCATTACAAATTACATTTATAAGCTTACATATTTGATTGTAAATTTATAAGGTGTATTGGGTGTGTCCCAGTACACTTTTTTTAATATTTTAGATAAAGGAATTAATAACTAATGAATACTAATAACACACTTGAATTTAATATAATACTAGAAAAACTAAGCGAACTTGCGCTGTCAGAAAATGCTAAGGCAAGACTTTTAAAACTTGAGCCATTTATGAATGAGAGGGAATGTAAACGAAATATTGCAGATACAAGTGATGCAAAAAGAATACTTGAAACTATGGGCTCACCTCCCATAGCGGCAATGTATGAGCTATCAAAAACTTTAGAGCTTGCTAAAAAGGGAGCAATGCTTACACCTTTACAGCTGACAGAAGTAGCTACTTTTTTAAATACCTGCAAGCGAACTTCAAGCTTTCTTAAAAAGGCAGAGGTGCTTGAAAATAAAGTAGCACTTTATGGTAGAGCGTTTAATCTATTAGAAGAACTTTACATGGAGATTGATACCGCAATAGTAAATGATAAAGTGCATGACCTTGCCTCAAAAAATTTACAAGACATAAGAAGAAAAATTGAAAACAAAGAGATTTCAGTTAAATCTAAACTTGAAGCGGTGCTAAAAAGCAAGAAGAAATTCTTGTCAGATAGCAATGCTACAACAAGAAACGGACGTTTTGTTTTGCCTGTAAAAAAAGAATATAAAAATCAGGTTTCGGGCACGGTGGTCGATGCCTCAGCCACTGGTTTTACAGTTTTTATTGAGCCGTCGGCAATAAGTAAAGTGCAAGAAGAGTTATCATATCTGCAAATTGAAGAGGAGAATGAAATAAGAAAAATCTTGTATACCTTAACTTCATTTGTAGATGATAGCATTGCAGAAATAAATACTAATATGGAATATATGGAGCTATTGGATTTTATTTTTGCAAAAGCTAAATTTTCTGAACAACTAAGGGCCATAGAAGTGCCTATAACTGTGGACAGAGTGATAAAAATTGTAAAAGGTCGACATCCATTATTAAGTAAAGATATTTGCGTACCTCTTGACTTTGAAATTGGTGGAGATGTAAATGGTGTGGTAATTACAGGACCTAACACAGGCGGTAAAACCGTTGCTATTAAAACAGTTGGGCTTTTATCACTTATGGCACAAAGTGGTTTGCATGTTCCGTGTGAAGAGGGCAGTGTTTTCTCTATGCACAGCAGTATTTTGTGTGATATTGGTGACGGACAAAGTATATCTGAAAATTTATCAACTTTTTCATCACATATAAAAAAGATAGTTGAAATACTTAACTGTGTATCGCACGAAAGTTTGGTGCTGCTTGACGAACTAGGTTCTGGAACAGACCCTGCTGAGGGCATGGGAATAGCCACTGCAATTTTAGATGAACTCAGAAAAAGAAATTGTCTTTTTGTAGCAACTACTCATTACCCTGAAATAAAAAGTTTTGCGCAAAAAACTCCAATGCTTATAAATGCAAGAATGGCATTTGATAAAGAAAATTTAAAGCCGCTTTATAAACTGCAAATCGGAGAGGCTGGAGAGAGCTGTGCTTTGCATATAGCAAAAAAACTTGGTCTTCCTGATCATTTACTTGCAAGAGCTAGAAAAGAAGCGTATAAGAAGGAAATAGGGCAAAGTGAAAAAGGTTTTCATGAAGACGCAAAAGAGGATGTATCATATTTGAAAGCCAAAAGTCAAATAGTAAAAGATATAGAGAGAAAAGATACAAATAAAAGAAGTAAGAGCTTTAATATGGGCGATAGTGTAAAAGTGTACCCACAAAAGGATATAGGAATAGTTTATAAGCCGGCAGATGATAATGGCGACTTAATTATTCAAATAAAAGGGAAAAAGCGTAGCGTAAATCACAAAAGAGTTAAGCTTTTAATGAAAGCTTCAGAGCTTTATCCACCAAATTACGATTTTTCAATAATATTTGATACTGTGGAAAATCGTAAGGCAAGGCACAAAATGAATAAAGGACACAATCCAGATTTAGTCATTAAACATGAAGATATTTAGAGTTTTGTAAAAAAATAAAATTTTTACTTGCATTTTACTTAGTTATATGTTATGATACTAAGGCAAAACAGTGTGATCCAACCACTAAGGTTGTGCTTTTATACTTAATATTACTTGATGAACCGAAAGAGGTGACAGATATGAAAGAGAACTTACATCCAAATTACCAAGAGGCTAATGTTAAATGTGCTTGTGGAAATGCGTTTACTACACGTTCAACAAAAGGTGACATCCATGTTGAAATATGCTCAAAATGCCATCCTTTCTTCACAGGAAAACAAAAGTTAATTGACACTAGCGGACGTGTTGACATGTTCAAAAAACGTTACGGCATGGGAAAATAAATTTTATTTAGCTTTAGAACAATTTGAGGCGACGCGTAGAGCGTCGCCATATTTTTTTGAGGTGAAGTATGCAAAGTTATAAAACAGTGAAAAATAGTTCGGAAGAAGTGTTTATTGAAAAAAAGTCCAGATTTATTGGATATGCAAAACCTGTAAAAACACAGGAGGAAGCACTTGATTTCATAAAAGAGATAAAAGAAAAAAATCCACAAGCAAACCACAATGTATATGCATACTCCCTAAGAGAGGGAAATATTTCAAGATACTCAGATGACGGAGAGCCACAAGGTAGTGCAGGAATACCTGTTTTATCAGTGCTACAAAAAGGCGAAATAATAGATGCTGCTATAGTTGTCACAAGATATTTTGGTGGTGTGCTGCTAGGTGGTGGAGGTTTGGTGCGTGCGTACTCACACTCCGCTTCACTTGCACTTAAAGCTGCAAAGCCAGTGGTTATGCAGCACTGTACGGCATATGACTTAAAATGTGATTATAACAGATATCTTAAAGCACAGGCATATATAGAGGAGTGTAATGGTCAGCTTAGTGATACAGTGTTTGAAGACCTTGTAACACTTTCTTTTCACATAGACCCTGATAATATGGAAACGCTAAATGTAAAGCTTAATGACCTTACAAACGGAAAAGTTAATATTACAGAAAAAGGTAGTGGGTTTTATCCCATTGATTTAAAAAAATAAAAAAAATTTATTTTTTTAAAGTAATTTTAAGTTTTTTTTTGTATATATATGATGAAGAGGTGTTTTTTCATGAATATCAGAGAACAAACAGAAAAAATTGAAAGAGAAACTTTGTCACAATTTGCTACTTTATCAGAAAATACTTTGGGACGAGTAGTGGTTGAAGAGAAGTGCCCAATGCGCACAGATTTTCAGCGTGACAGAGATAGAATAACACATAGTAAATCTTTTAGAAGACTTATGCACAAAACGCAGGTTTTTTTATCCCCTGAAGGGGACCACTACAGGACAAGGCTTACACATACTTTAGAAGTAGCTCAAATTTCACGAGCAGTCGCAAGAGCGATGAGGCTTAATGAAGACCTTACAGAGGCAGTTGCTTTAGGGCATGATTTAGGACACACACCGTTTGGTCATGCAGGAGAGAGAGCGCTAAATGACATTATGCCAGAGGGTTTTAAACACTTTGAGCACAGTGTAAGAGTTGTGGAATACATAGAAAAATCTGGCAAGGGTTTAAACCTTACATATGAAACCAAAAATGGAATAGCTTGCCACACAAGAGGTGAGGAAGCTGTTAGTGTTGAGGGAAGAATTATTAGGTGGACAGATAGAATTGCATACATCAATCACGACATTGAAGATGCAATTGCTGCAGGTGTAATTAAATCAAGTGACATACCAAATTATATTAAAGATGTTTTGGGTGACACAAAAACAAAGAGGATAACAACGCTTATAAATTCACTTATTGAAAATTCAGTAAATGGAGATTTAAATATGGCACAAGAAGTGCACAAGGCATATAAAATGCTGCATGAATTTATGTTTGATAAGGTGTACTTGAATCCGTATGCAAAAGCTGAAGAGAAAAAAGTTCCTCATATTATTGAAAGTTTATTTAATCATTTTAAGAAAATTGATAATTTGCCTGACAAAATGAAAAAAATAGCAAAAACACAGGGAAGCGAAAAGGCAGCTTGTTATCATATTGCCGGAATGACAGACAGATATGCAATTTACTGCTATGAAAATTTGTTTATTCCAAAATCTTGGAACATAGGACTTTAAAGGAGATAGTTAAATTATGGCATTGCCCCACAGTTTTTTACAAGAGCTAAAATACAGATGTCAAATAGAAGACGTGGTGTCATCATATGTTAATATAAAAAGAAAAGGAAAGAACCTTACAGGTCTTTGTCCTTTTCATAATGAAAAAACGCCATCCTTTACATTGTACCCTGCAAATGGCTCGTTTTATTGCTTTGGATGTGGCACAGGTGGAGATGTAATTACATTTATAAGAAAAATTGAAAATTTAGATTATATCGAAGCGGTAAAGCTACTTGCAAACCGTGTAGGTCTTCAAATGCCACTTGATGATGTGGATGAGTCGGGTATGAAGCTTAAAGCAAAGCTTTTAGAGATTAATAGAGCGACGGCAAAGTTTTTCCACAGTGCATTGATGTCAGATATTGGGCGGGACGGACTTGAATATTTTAAAGGGCGAAAACTTTCAAAATCTATGATAGTGCGTTTTGGTCTAGGCTTTGCACCAAGTGGAGGCTTTGCGCTTGTAAATCACTTGAAAAAGCTTGGACATAAAGAAGATGAAATGCTTTTGGCAAATGTTGCGGTAAAAACCAGAACAGATAAGGTGATGGATAGATTTTATGGCAGAGTAATGTTTCCAATTATAGACCTTAGAGGAAATGTTATAGCTTTTGGCGGAAGAGCCTTGGGAGATTCTAAACCCAAATATATAAATACCTCAGACACCTTGGTCTATAAAAAAAGCAGAGGGCTTTTTGCGATGAATTTTGCAAAAAATTCAAATAAAGATCAAATTATACTTGCAGAAGGGTATATGGATGTAATTGCACTTCACAGCATAGGTTTTACAAACACTGTAGCCTCTCTTGGAACAGCACTAACACCAGAGCAAGCAAAAATAATTTCCTCATATGCAAAAGAAGTTATAATTTGTTTTGATAGCGACGAGGCAGGACAAAAGGCGGCGCAAAGAGCAATACCGATATTTAGAGAATGTGGAATGCCTGTAAAGGTATTGTGCGTTCCCGGAAATAAAGACCCTGATGAGTTTATTAACAAAGAGGGAGAAAATGCAGCGGCAAAGTTTAAGGCACTTATAAATGCCAGTGACTCAGATATAGATTATCGTCTGCACAAATTAGAGCAAGAGATAAATATAGCCACTGATGATGGCAAGATAAACTACCTTACAGCAGCTTGTGGACTGCTTTCTGGGATTGAAAACGAAATAGAATGTGATGTTTATGTAAATAAATTATCGGAAAGAACGGCTGTTAGTAAAGATGCAATAATAAGTCAAATTAAAAAACTGAAAACGAAAAAGACAAAAAAAGACATTAATGCAAAGCAAAGAAAAGAGCAAAGAGCTCTCTCTGGTGTTGATGACAGGGTGAATTTGCAAAAGTCTTCAAATTTAAGGCTTGCAAATGCTGAAGAAGCTGTGATTGCATATTTATTTAGTAATTTAGATGCTGTAAAGGAGATAAGCAGTATTTTAAGTGTAGATAAAATGTGCACTGATTTTAACAAAAGAGTATATGGCTTGATTTTGGGTAAAAATAATGTCGGAATTTTAAATGGAGTGTTGAGCCTTACTGATTTATCAGAAGACTTAACTCCAGATGAGCTTTCATCAGTTGCAAGAGTGCTTGCAAAATTTGATGTTGCAAAAGTGAGCCATCAAGATGCAATTAAATTTGCAAATTATATAGTACAAGAATCGGGTTTTTCAAACCCTGAAAATATAAAAGAAGCTGATGATACAGCACTTCGTGCATATCTTCAAAAACTGAAAGAAAATAAAAAATAAGGTATTTGGGAAAATGAAAGGAATTGAAAATTATGGCAACACCTGATAAAAAAACGGTTATTAAAGATTTGATTGAGCTTGGAAAAAGCAAGGGGCAACTGTCTACAAAGGAGATACTTGATGCTTTAGGAGAGCTTGATTTTGATCCTGAACATATTGAAAAATTTTATGACACTCTCGAAACAAACGGAGTTGAAATTTTAGAAGATTTTGATGACATTATAGTAAATGATGCAGAAATTGTAAAAACTACAGCAGCTGTTGAAGAGTATGACGCCGGAATAGGCGCTGACGGAATTGCAATTGATGACCCTGTTAAAGTGTATTTAAAAGAGATAGGCAGGGTGCCTCTGCTAAATCCTGAGGAGGAAATTGAGCTTGCAATCGCAATTACAAATGGCAGTGAGTATGCAAAGAAAAGACTATCTGAGGCAAACCTTAGACTTGTTGTAAGTATTGCGAAAAGATACTTAGGGCGTGGAATGCAGTTTTTGGATTTAATTCAAGAGGGTAACTTAGGCCTTATTAAGGCTGTTGAAAAATTTGACTATACAAAAGGTTTTAAATTTTCAACCTATGCAACATGGTGGATAAGACAAGCAATAACAAGGGCGATTGCTGACCAAGCAAGAACCATAAGAATTCCTGTTCACATGGTTGAAACAATAAATAAGGTTAAAAAAATATCAAGTCAACTTTTACATGCAAACGGACACGAACCAACTGCTGAGGAAGTTGCGCTACAAATTGAAATGCCAGTTGAAAAAGTGCGTGAAATTATGCGAGTGGCACTAGAACCTGTATCTTTAGAAACACCGATAGGTGAAGAAGAAGACAGCCATTTAGGCGACTTTATTCCTGATGAAGATGCGCCAGCTCCTGCAGATGCTGCATCTCATACGCTTTTAAAAGAAACATTAGGTGATGTTTTAAACTCTCTTACAGAAAGAGAAGAAAAAGTGCTAAGACTTCGTTTTGGAATTGAAGATGGACGTTCAAGAACACTAGAAGAAGTGGGAAAAGAATTTAATGTTACTCGTGAGCGTATAAGACAAATTGAAGCTAAAGCTTTAAGGAAATTAAGACATCCAAGTCGTTCTAAAAAACTTAAAGATTTCTTGGATTAATCTATTTTAAAGGAGATGAAATTATGCACATGACACTTGAAGCAAATTATGCTGTAAGAATTGTGGAAGTGCTTGCTAAAAAACAAGAGAAAACAGATGCAAAAACTATAGCAGCCGAAAGTGAAGTGCCTGTCCGTTTTGCTCTTAAAATACTTAGAAAACTTGTGACAGATGAAATGATATGCTCATTTAAAGGAGTAAAAGGTGGATATATTCTAAATAAGAAGCCATCAGAAATTACACTTAAAGATGTAATAGAGTCTGTTGAAGGTCCTTTCATGATAAGCAGGTGCCAAGGTGAAGGGTACTGCTCTAAGGCAAATTGTAGGCTGCACAATATTTATGCCGAAATTTCAGCAGATGTAAGAGATAAACTTTCACAGTATACTTTTGCAGATATTTGCGAATAGATAATTAATGAGATTGTAAAGGGTATCCTTTTTGCAATCTCATTTTGTATAGAAATATACTATTAACAAATCATTATATAATATCTTTAATCTTAAGTAGCAGTTATAATTAATACATATTTATAGGGGGTGGTTTGATGGGAGTTATTAGTCGCTACAAGGGAAGTTATTTAAGTTACAGTATGACACTTTTCTTTTTTTATTTTTCTATGTCTGTATTCTCGTCAGTTTTAAGTGTATATCTTACGGGAATAGGCAAAAATCCTGCTGAGATGTCTTTTATCATCTCTTCATCAAGCCTTTTTTCAATTGTCTTTATTCCCGTTATAGGGTTTTTAAATGACAAAGTTAAAAATCCGAAAATGCTTTCATATTCGCTTATGACTTTGGCAGGAATACTTGGAATAGTATTTTCACTGCTTAATCAAACTTGGGTATTGTTTATTTTAAACGGATTAATAATGACAAGCATTTGTTCTTTAAGTCCAGTGCTTGAAAGGGTTGCGGGACTTTGCAAATACAGATATGGTTCGGTGCGTGTTTGGGGAACGCTTGGTTTTGCAAGTGCAATACAAATTGCAGGTTTTATACTGCAGTACCTTCCAAGCGTTTATTTATTTGTGCTACTGCTTATAACAAGTTTACTTACGGTTTTGGGTATTTGGGGAACAGAGAAAATTTCGCCTGGGAAACTTGAGGATAATACAGAAGAAAAGCCTAAGATTACTAGTCTTTTGAAAGCGCATCACTATATTATATATTTGTTTATTGCCTTTATGTTTTTGGGCGCAAATGGTGTACATATGACATATATACCTATTTTATTATCAGAACTTGGTCTTGAGCTTACCATGGTAGGGACAGTGCTTTTTGTTGGTACTGCAATAGAAATTCCAATGCTTTTATTCTCATATAAATTTATGGATAAATATAGTGCAAGAATGCTTATCGTGATAGCGCACGCACTGCTGCTTACTCCGTTTCTAATATACGCTTTTTCATCAAGCTTAGTGGTAGTTATGATTATAACAATAGCGCTAAAATCTATACCATCTATGTTATTTACCATGTTAAATTTAAAGGTAATTTCAAATTTAGTAAGCCCAAAAATTACATCTACTGCACTTGGCATAGCATCCTCATTTATGTCAGTGGGTGGAATATTATTTCAAAATTTAGGTGGAACTATGGCAAATGCCTTTGGAACACAAGAGGTATACATGCTTTTAAGCGCAGTAGTAGTGCTAAGCTGTATATTAACTTTATTTTTAAAAGTGCCAAACATTAGGCAGATGTTTAATAAATAATATCCTTATTTTCGAGATAGTTTTTAAGCTATCTCGAATTTTTTTTTTCTTAAATTCTTTCAAACGTATTGACAAGTGGGAAAATATGTTATAGAATATTATACTGCATCATGGAAAAGTAGGCTCTTAATTTGTTTTTAATGTCTACAATTTACTAACAAGTTGACGATGAAAATGCGGTTAAAACTTGTATTTTTGTCGTAAATTAACATGATGCGAACCGCATAAGCGATACACGGTTCTTATGGTTATTGTGAAGAAAAGTTGTCGCGCTCAATTTATTAAGTAAAAAAGAATGGAGTGGTGGCTAAAATGGTAAATGTTAAACCGGTTCAGCGTGGAAAAACTACCAGAATGAGTTTTTCTAAAATTGATGAAGTCCTAGATATGCCAAATCTTATTGAAGTTCAAAAAAATTCGTATGATTGGTTTGTAAGAAAAGGATTAAAAGATGTATTTAATGAGGTTTCGGGTATTACCGATTTTAACGGTAATCTTGAGCTTAGCTTTGTCGACTACAAACTTGAAAAAACACCTAATTATAGTGTTACAGAGTGTAAGGAGCGTGATGCGACTTATTCATCTTCTTTAAGAGTAGTTGCAAGACTTGTAAATAAGGAAACCGGAGAAATAAAAGATTCTGAAGTGTTTATGGGAGATTTTCCGCTTATGACAAACAGCGGTACTTTCGTTATAAACGGTGCAGAACGTGTAATTGTTTCACAACTTGTAAGATCACCGGGTGCTTACTTTAAAATGGAATATGATAAAACAGGTAAAGAGCTGTTTTCATCAACTGTTATTCCAAACAGAGGCGCATGGCTTGAATATGAAAATGATATTAATGATGTTTTTTATGTAAGAATTGATAAAAACAGAAAAATACCTATTACTGTATTTGTAAGAGCCTTAGGCCTTGGCACAAACACTGAAATTTTAGAATATTTCGGTGAAGACGACAGAATTTTAGCAACTCTTGAAAAAGATAATTGCAATAATATAGAAGAAGCGCTTTTTGAGGTTTACAGAAAATTAAGACCAAGTGAGCCACCAACAATAGAGAGTGCGCAGGCACATATTAATGCACTATTCTTTGACCCTAGAAGATATGATATGTCAAGAGTTGGCAGATATAAATACAATAAAAAATTAGCACTAGCAGGTAGACTTACAGGTCAAACTTTAACACAAGCTATATTTAATCCGTCAACAGGCGAGCTTATGGCAGATGTTGGACACATGGTGTCACGTGAGCTTGCATGGGAAATTGATGATGCAGGTGTAAGTGTTGCTTTTGTTGATGTAAACGGAAAAGAAACAAAAATCATTTCAAATGGAATGGTTGATATTTCAAAATACGTAAGTTTTGATGCAGAAGAAGAGTGTGGAATTTTAGAGCGTGTTAGATATAGCGTGCTTGCTGAAATTTTAGAAGAAGCAAATGATGAAGATGAGCTTAAAACCATGATAAGACAAAGAAGTGGTGAGCTTGTTCCAAATCATATTATAATTGATGATATTTTCTCAAGTATTAACTACATGAACTGCCTTGCTGTAGGTCTTGGTGTAACAGATGACATCGACCACTTAGGAAACAGAAGAATTCGTTCTGTAGGCGAACTTTTACAAAATCAGTTTAGAATAGGTTTCTCACGTCTTGAAAGAGTTATTAGAGAGAGAATGACTCTGCAAACTCAAGACCAAGAAGCACCTACACCTCAGTCTTTAATTAATATTAGACCTGTTGTGGCAGCTATTAAAGAGTTTTTTGGCTCTTCACCGCTTTCACAGTTCATGGATCAAACAAATCCACTTTCAGAGCTTACTCATAAAAGACGTCTTTCAGCTTTAGGGCCTGGTGGTCTTTCAAGAGATAGAGCGTCGTTTGAGGTTCGTGACGTTCACTATACACACTATGGTCGTATGTGCCCTATCGAAACTCCTGAGGGACCAAACATCGGTCTTATCTCATACCTTGCAACATTTGCAAAAATTAATCACTATGGATTTATTGAAACTCCTTTTAGAAAAGTAAATAAAGAAACAGGTGAAGTTACAGATGAAGTTGTTTATATGACAGCTGATGTAGAAGACGAATTTGTAGTAGCTCAGGCAAATGAGCCGCTTGATGAAAGTGGACAATTTATAAATTCAAAAATTGTTGGTCGTCACAGAGGTGATTTCGTTCAAATTTCAGGTAGAAAATCTGACTTTATGGATATTTCACCAAAAATGGTTGTATCAGTTGCAACAGCTATGATACCTTTCCTTGAAAATGATGACGCAAACCGTGCGCTGATGGGCTCTAACATGCAAAAGCAAGCCGTGCCACTGCTTAAAACTGATCCTCCAATAGTTGGAACAGGTATGGAGTACAAGGCAGGCGTTGACTCAGGTGTTTGTGTGCTTGCAAAAAGAAGCGGTGTTATTAAAAGCGTTTCTGCAAATAGAATTAGAATTACTACTGATAATGGCGATATAGATGATTATGAAGTAACAAAATTCTTACGTTCTAACCAAAGTACTTGTATTAATCAAGTGCCTATAGTATCAGTGGGCGATAGAGTTGAAGTTAATGATGTTATAGCAGATGGCCCTGGAATTAAAAACGGTGAAATTTCACTAGGTAAAAATGCGCTTATAGGCTTTATGACTTGGGAAGGTTATAACTATGAGGATGCGGTTCTACTTAACGAAAAAATCGTAAGGGACGACGTTTACACATCTGTTCATATTGAAGAATATGAAATGGAGTCAAGGGACACAAAACTAGGACCTGAAGAAATTACAAGAGATATTCCAAATGTTAATGAAGATTTACTTCGTGACTTAGATGACAGAGGAATTATAAGAGTAGGTGCCGATGTAAGACCTGGCGATATACTAGTAGGTAAAGTAACACCAAAAGGTGAAACAGAGCTTACAGCTGAGGAAAGACTTTTAAGAGCTATCTTTGGTGAAAAAGCACGTGAGGTTCGTGATACTTCTTTAAGAGTACCTCATGGTGAGTCTGGTGTTGTTGTAGATGTTAAAGTGTTTACAAGAGAAAACAGCCAAGACGAACTAAGCCCAGGGGTCAATAAAGTTGTTAGATGCTACATTGCACAAAAAAGAAAAATTTCAGTTGGTGACAAAATGGCTGGTCGTCACGGAAATAAAGGTGTTGTATCAAGAATTCTTCCTATGGAAGACATGCCTTTCCTACCTGACGGTACACCGCTTGACATCGTGCTAAACCCACTTGGTGTTCCTTCTCGTATGAACATCGGTCAGGTTCTTGAGGTTCACTTAGGAATGGCTGCAAGAGCACTCGGCTGGAAAATTATGACACCAGTTTTTGATGGTGCGCATGAAGAAGACATTAGAGAATGCTTTAAAATGGCAGGCATGAGCGAAACAGGTAAATTTAATCTTCGTGACGGAAGAAGCGGCGAGTATTTTGATAACCCTGTAACAGTAGGCATCATGTACTACCTAAAACTTCACCACCTTGTAGATGACAAAATCCACGCAAGATCAACAGGTCCTTACTCATTGGTTACTCAACAACCACTTGGCGGTAAAGCACAATTTGGTGGACAACGTTTTGGTGAGATGGAAGTTTGGGCACTTGAGGCTTATGGTGCGGCGTATACTTTACAAGAAATTTTAACAGTTAAATCCGACGACGTTGTTGGTAGGGTTAAAACTTATGAATCTATTGTTAAAGGTCAAAATATTCCAAAACCAGGCATACCTGAGTCATTTAAAGTTCTTATTAAAGAGCTTCAAGCCTTAGGACTTGATGTTAAAGTATTAAACAAATTAAACGAAGAAATAGATTTAAAACAAAACTTTGATGAAGATGATGATATGGGCTTTACACCTGCATCACATAGTTTAGAAGAAGATAACGTTGCCGAAGATAGCGACCTAGAGGGTTACTCAGTTGCAGATGCAGAAGATGCGCTAGATGGTCATAGTACTGAAGAAGATTTGTTCTCATTTGATGATGAAGACGATGAAACTGACGATGATTTCTTTGCAAGTCTTGCAGGTGGCACTGATGATGACGGCGACGACGAAGATTTAATTTGATAAGAGAGGAATATGTAAATGGAATTTAATGTATTTGAATCAATAAAAATCGGACTGGCCTCTCCCGATCAAATTTGTGAGTGGTCATACGGAGAAGTTAAAAAACCAGAAACCATTAACTACAGAACGCTAAAACCCGAGAGAGATGGTCTGTTTTGTGAGAAAATTTTTGGACCACAAAAAGACTGGGAATGCCACTGTGGTAAGTACAAAAGAATTAGATATAAAGGCAAAGTTTGTGATCGTTGTGGCGTTGAAGTTACACGTTCAAAAGTTCGCCGTGAAAGAATGGGTCATATAGAACTTGCAGCTCCTGTATCTCATATCTGGTATTTTAAAGGTATTCCATCAAGAATGGGTCTTATACTTGACCTATCTCCAAGAGTGCTTGAAAAGGTACTTTACTTTGCACTGTATATTGTTACAGATCCTGGTTCTGTTAAAGAACTTACCAATATGCAGACTCTTTCTGAAAAAGAGTACAGGGATTTAAGAGAAAAATATGAAGATGATTTTGATGCATGCATGGGTGCAGAAGCTATTTATAAGCTTCTTAAAAATATTGATGTAGAAAAATCAGCTAAAGAACTTAAAGAAGATTTAGAATCTGCTACAGGACAAAAAAGAGTTAGAATACTAAAGCGTTTAGAAGTTATGGAAGCGTTTAGAATTTCAGGTAACAAACCTGAGTGGATGGTGTTAAACACTATTCCTGTAATTCCACCTGACATTCGCCCAATGGTTCAACTTGATGGTGGTAGATTTGCAACTTCCGATCTTAATTAATGGAGCTTGGAGCACCTGATATCGTTGTAAGAAATGAAAAACGTATGCTTCAAGAAGCAGTTGATGCACTTATAGATAACGGCAGACGTGGTAGACCTGTTACAGGTCCAAACAACAGACCGCTAAAATCGCTTTCAGATATGCTAAAGGGTAAACAAGGACGTTTCCGTCAAAACCTTTTGGGTAAACGTGTTGACTATTCAGGACGTTCGGTTATCGTTGTTGGTCCTGAGCTTAAAATGTATCAATGTGGTGTTCCAAAAGAAATGGCACTTGAACTTTTCAAACCTTTTGTTATGAAAAGATTGGTTGAAACAAACGCTGCCGGAAACATCAAAGCTGCAAGAAAAGCAGTTGAAAGAGCAAAACCCGAGGTTTGGGATGCGCTTGAAATTGTTATTAAAAATCACCCAGTTTTGCTTAACCGTGCGCCAACACTTCACAGACTTGGTATTCAAGCATTTGAACCAGTTTTGGTTGAGGGTAGAGCGCTTAAACTTCATCCGCTTGTTTGTACTGCATATAATGCAGACTTCGACGGAGACCAAATGGCTATACACATTCCTCTTTCTGCTGAAGCACAAGCAGAAGCTCGTTTCTTAATGCTTGCTGCTAACAACTTGTTAAAACCGTCAGACGGACGCCCTGTTGCTGTTCCTTCACAGGACATGATTTTGGGTTCTTATTATCTAACTCTTGATAAAGATGGTGAAATGGGAGAGGGTAAAGTTTTCCGTGACATGAATGAAGCTATCATGGCTTATGATGCGAAAGATATTACTTTACACTCTAAAATTAAAGTTAGAAGAGCAGTCGAGAAAAACGGTAAAACTTTTGTTGGTTTAGTCGATACTACTGTTGGAAGAATGATTTTTAATCAATCTATTCCACAAGATTTAGGCTATGTAGACAGAGATAAAGAAGAAAATGTTCTAAAATATGAGATTGATTTCCTTGTTGGCAAAAAACAATTGGGTACACTTATTGAAAAATGTATCCGTGTTCACGGAACAGAGAAATCAGCTGAAGTTCTTGATGCTATTAAAACTCAAGGTTATAAGTATTCTACAATCGGTGCTATCACAGTTGCGGTTGCAGATGCGACAATACCAGAGAGCAAAAAGCAAATTCTAGCAGATGCAGAGGCTAATATTGAAGCGATTACAGAAGATTACCAATTCGGTCTTCTTTCTGACCAAGAGCGTTGCAATGCTGTTTTGAAAACATGGGAAAAAGCTACTAATGATGTTACTTCTGCACTTCAAGCAGGACTTGATAAATATAATCCGATATTCATGATGGCTGATTCGGGTGCTCGTGGATCTATGAGCCAGATTAGACAGATTGCAGGTATGCGTGGACTTATCGCGAATACATCGGGTAAAACAATTGAAATTCCTATCAGGGCGAACTATCGTGAAGGTCTTAATATTCTTGAGTACTTTATCGCTTCTCGTGGTGGACGTAAAGGTCTTGCCGATACAGCGCTTAGAACAGCTGACTCGGGTTATTTGACTCGTCGTTTGGTTGATGTTTCTCAAGATGTGATTATTAGAGAAGATGACTGTGGCTCTACAGAAGGGCTTGAAGTATTTGACATTAAAGCAGGACATGAGTCAATCGAGCCAATGAGCGAACGTCTTATCGGAAGATATTTGCTTGAAGACTTTAAAGATGAAAATGGCAATGTTTTAGTTTCAAAAGACACACTTATGAATGAAGAAGAGGCAGATATTATCATCAATGCAGGAACAGAGAAAATTGTCATTCGTTCAATTTTAACTTGCCGTGCAAAATATGGTGTTTGCAAAAAATGCTACGGTTCTTCATTGGCTTCAGGAAAACCTGTTCAAGTTGGTGAGGCAGTTGGTATTATCGCGGCTCAATCAATCGGTGAGCCAGGAACACAGCTTACTATGAGAACTTTCCACACAGGTGGTGTTGCGAGTGTTGAAGATATCACACAAGGTTTGCCTAGAATTGACGAGTTGTTCGAGGGTAGAAAACCTAAACACTTGGCGATTATCAGTGAGATTTCAGGTGTTATCAGATTTGAAGAAGTTAAGAGAAACCGCCATGTTGTCGTAACTGATAATGACACTGCTGAAGAAAAATCATATATGATTTCCTACGGTTCACATGTTGCTGTAAAAGAGGGCGACTATGTTGAAAAAGGTGAGAAACTTACAGAGGGTTCTGTTAGCCCTCATGATGTTCTTGCTATCAGTGGAGCAGGCGCTGTGCAAAATTATCTTATCCAAGAAGTTCAAAAAACTTATCGTCAACAGGGTGTTGATATCAATGATAAGCACATTGAAGTTATTATTCGTCAAATGATGAGAAAAGTTAGAGTTTCTGATCAGGGAGACACTAATTTGTTAGTTACAGCGTTGATTGACAAAACAGAAGTCCTTGCTGAGAATGAAAAAATCAAACTTAGATTAGCACAAGGCGAAGTTGGACTGAGAGAAGCGACCTATCAACCTGTGTTGTTAGGTATTACAAAAGCGTCTCTTGCTACAGATTCATTCCTTTCTGCTGCATCGTTCCAAGAAACTACAAGAGTTTTGACAGATGCTGCTATCAAAGGAAAAGTCGACCCACTACTTGGGTTAAAAGAAAATGTTATCATCGGTAAACTTATTCCTGCAGGAACTGGTATGCAATGCTATTCAAATGTTGAAATTCAATCAACACAAGTTCCTGAGATAATAAATGAACCTGTTTTAAATTTTGAAATGAGCTCTGTTGTTTAATCTGATGTAAATAAATTTTCTATAAAACTTAATAAAACAGGGAATTGTCTTGATGTTCCGAAAGTTGGAGTTTTCCAAAAATTCGGATTTCAGACAAGTCCCTGTTTTTTTTTAGTGCAAATTCTTAATTTGGATAAAGTGTATACTACAAAAAATAAATATCAACAATTAAATTATTCAAATTTTCTTTCTATAATATAAAACAAGCTCTCCATCCTCAAACTCGTGCAGAACGAATTCATTATATCCCCAGTGAAGATAAATTGCAAGATTTCTGCTCTCTTTAGCCTCTACACCTATAGTCAAATATGAATAACCTAATTGGGCGGCATGTAGTTCGATTTTCTTCATCAATTTAGAAATGTGTCCCATTCCCTCGAATTCCTCTTGAATTCTAAGAGCGTTTATGTTAGCAGTTGTAAGGTTGTCGGCCAAGATGTTTCTTCCCCTTATGCATTCGCTTTGCGGTGAAAAAATGAGAGTGCCCTCGCCGATAGGTGAATTCTCATGAGAAATAATAAAAGTGCTAGCCTTGCCACAGTTGTTTTCAGAAATTGCTCTGTCACGCCATGAAATCCATCTGTCGTCGCCCTTGTTGTCAGAGATGTTTTTCTCCCAAATTTTGAGAAGCTGACTATCACTTGCTTTGTCATACGTAAAACTCATATTCATACTCCGTTCCTATAGTTAAAGGGACTGCCTCTATACTCCAAATAAGGAAATCTCCTTTGTTCGGAATGTTCAAGGTCAGTCCCTTAATTTTGCTTAAATGATAAATCACAAAGAAATTATTTAATGCTATTCAAAATACCAATCTAGAGCTTTTTTGATATACTCATCCCAGTAAGAATGTTCGTGTGCTCCGGGACCCTCGACATAAGTATGTGGGAAATCTATTTTCTTTAAATAATCCACATAATCACGATTTTCATCAAGCAAAAAATCTTCAGTTCCACATGCTATGTAGAATTTAGGGAGTTTTGCGCCATTGTCTAAAAGATTCTTTGCAAGGAATTTAGGGTCGACATCACTTCCGAGCAATTCACTTGGAGTGCCGAAAGTGTGAGCGAAAAATTCATATGAGAAACTGGAGTCGTTTTGCTCAGGCGTAATCTTTGTTAGATTGTCAATGATAAAAGCGGATGAAAGCGAAATAATTGCTCCAAAAGTTTCTGAGTATTTCAATCCGTTTCTAGCAGAACCATATCCTCCCATGGATAAGCCACCAAGAATAGTGTCTTCTTTTTTATCAGAGAGTTTGAAAACTTCCCTGGTGAATGAAACCAGTTCTTCTCCAATGTATCTACCGTAATAAGCCATTCTAGTCACATCGTCGAGATAAAAACTGTTTTCCCCAGCAGGCATGAAAATTGCAATGTTGTATTTTTGAGCCAGTTGAGGAATATTAGTTATGTTTTGCCAAGCAAAATTTGATTCAGTGTAGCCGTTGAGTAGATAGAGGCTTTTAAAAGGTTTTATAATAGCGTTTGGGTCATCTTTTCTGTCTACTGGCAAGCAAGCTGTTAACGGTACTGCTCTATTTAATGATTTTGAGAAAAAATCAATTTGAAAAGTAGCCATGTATACCTCCGAGATTTATA
This sequence comes from uncultured Eubacteriales bacterium, assembly GCA_964368155.1. Classification (GTDB taxonomy): domain Bacteria; phylum Bacillota; class Clostridia; order Oscillospirales; family Acutalibacteraceae; genus SIG603. Next base: position 39,754 of record CAYJBU010000001.1, read on the forward strand.
GGTCTATTAAAGCTGCACCGATAATTCCTGCATCATTTCCAAGTTCTGCTTTGCATATTCTAGTTTGCTTTGATGCGATATAAGTGCTTTTTGCACAAACTTCACGAACGGGAACTAGTAAAGTTTCGCCCTCGCCAGAAACGCCTCCGCCAATACAAAGTACCTCTGGTTGGAATGTGTTGATTACGTCAGAAAGTCCAACGCACAAATGATTAATATATTCGTCGACGACTTTTTTGCCCAAAGCGTCGCCCTCTTTCATTGCGTTAAATGCTGTTCTTGCACTAACTTTCTCGATGTCGCCTTCTACCATGTCCCACATAATTGAATTTTTTTCGTTTTCCATAAATTCTTTTGTAGTTTGAGTTAAAGCGTTTGCAGATGCATAGCGCTCCCAACAGCCAACACGACCACAGTTGCATGGTCTACCGTCAAATTTAATAACTGTGTGACCTAGTTCTGCTCCTGCAAAATTAAATCCGGTGTATAGTTTACCGTCGATGATTATACCGCCGCCAACTCCTGTTCCTAAAGTTACTGCAACTCCCATTTTAACGTTTCTAAGTGCTCCTGCTTTAAATTCGCCATATGCTGCGCAGTTTGCATCGTTTGCAAGTTTAACAGGCATATTTGGGAATTTTGCGCTGATTAAACTTACAATCGGGAAATCTCTGTAACCGAGATTGTTAGCAAATTCAATCGTGCCTAATTCTGCATTAGCAGTTCCAGGGCATCCGATGCCGATTTGAATTACATCCTCTGCCTTTAAACCTAAATTGTCTAATGTTTCATTTATTGTTGCTGCAACATCGTCACAGAAATCCTCTTGTGAGCAAGGAAGTTCCGTTTTTCTGCTGTTTTTAGCAATAATTTTCAAGTCTTTGTCAACTATACCAACAGCAATATTTGTTCCGCCTATGTCTACGCCTACGTAATACATACAATCACTCCTATTTAATTAGTTTTTAAGTTTATAATATAATTTTTTCACCTAAATGTCAAACATATTTTGAAAAAATTAACGACTTATTCAGCATACTTTGTATGATGTTAAAGTGCGAAAGAATTTTATTTTATAGTTAGTACATATTGCACAAAAATGTAAAGTTAATAGTTAGTTATGACTAAAACGACTATTTAATATAATGCAAAAATGCAAGTGTTTAACCCAACAATTCTAGTTCAGTATTGAACGAAAATGTTAAAGTGGATTTTGTCGAAAATCGGTTTTTTTTATCTTAACATCTGTAAAATAAGGGAGAATTTGTGTATTATATGTTGAAATATTATGAATTAAATATTAATAACGTACTTTTGTTCGATTATTTCAACTTTTAAACAGAAAAATCGACAATAATTTTACCTTTGCAACATATTGTATTCATATTCTACTAAAATACAATGTATATGCTAATAATTTTTTTAAAGAAAAAAGACATTGACAAATCAAGACTTAATTCGACTTTTTTTGTTCATTAAATCAAATTTCGACGAGAAATTACAATTAATACTATTTAAAAAGTAGCGAAAAACACTTGTAATTGCTGAATTGCTATGGTAAAATTTTCTTACGAACTGAAAGACGAGGAGATAAACATGAGAAGAGAATTTAATTTGCTGGTTACTGCACAAGAGGATGAATGGGATAGAGATTCTATACAAAAAGCAAAAGAATTTGGTATAAATATTCATTTTGTAAAACGAAACGGGGCAATGTTGCTTGAAAAAATTAAGGAAATGACTCCAGATGCAGTCTGCTCTGATTTTTTTATGCCTGGCTGTGATGTTATTGGTGTAATGTCGATGATAAGAAACGAGAAATTGCATATGCCTATATTTGTTGTTAGCTCTACATATGCAAGTCCGTCTTTGGAGAGGGAGGTTTTTTCTGCCGGAGGAAGTCATATTATTATAACTCCATTTAATAAGATTTTACTTATCGAAAAGATTTATGCAATGCTAAAATCTCAAGGAGACCAATCCTATCTCACAAGTGAAAATACACTAAGGCTGAAAGTTACTCAAATTTTGCATCAAATTGGAGTTCCTGCACACATAAAAGGATATCAGTATATTCGCAGTGCAATAATAATGTCAATTCAAGACAAATCTTTAATAAATTCTATTACAAAAAGGTTATACCCGGGTGTTGCAAAGGCTTATACTACTACTAGTTCAAGGGTTGAGCGCGCAATTAGACATGCTATTGAAGTTGCATGGGATAGAGGCGATGTTGATGTTTTGACTTCTTACTTTGGATATACAATCCACAACACAAAAGGAAAACCAACAAACAGCGAATTTATTGCAATGATAGCTGACAAGATTTCTCTTGATATTTTAAATGAGGGTTAATGATATTTCATTGTTATGTGAAGTGTTATTTAGTTATTTTTACAGATAAGAGTGTGTTTATGCAAATATTTTTTATTCGATACTAAAGTTTACTTAAATCTATTGACAAATAAGAGCTGTAGTGTGATAATTATATATCAGGCATCTTTGCGAATTTTGAGGTGAATTCTATCGCATTATTGTCTTAGGATAAAATTTAAAGGAGCATTTTCATGCAAAAAGAATTAGCAAAAGCATATGACCCACAAGAAGTTGAAGACAGAATATATGATTTTTGGATTAAAGGTAATTATTTTCACGCAGAAGCAGATGCTGAGAAAAAACCTTATACTATAGTTATTCCACCGCCTAACATTACAGGGCAACTCCACATGGGACATGCGCTGGATAATACGTTACAAGACGTGTTGATAAGATGGAAAAGAATGCAAGGATTTAGTGCGTTATGGCTACCCGGTACGGACCATGCTTCCATTGCAACAGAGGCAAAAATCGTTGAGCAAATGGCAAGCGAGGGCATTTCTAAAGATGATTTAGGCAGAGAGAAATTTTTGGAAAGAGCTTGGGAGTGGAAAAGAGTCTATGGCGGAAGAATTATTGAACAATTAAAAAAACTTGGTGCTTCATGTGATTGGGAGAGAGAAAGATTTACCCTTGACGAAGGTTGTAATAAAGCAGTTAACCATGTTTTTGTTAAGCTATATAATGAAGGCTTGATTTATAGAGGTGAGAGGATTATCAACTGGTGTCCACACTGCAAAACTTCTATATCGGATGCAGAAGTTGAGTTTGAAGAAAAACAAGGTCACTTTTGGCATTTGAAATACCCTCTAAGTGATGGAAGCGGTTCCTTGCAACTTGCAACAACAAGACCTGAAACTATGCTTGGCGATACTGCAATTGCTGTGCACCCTGAAGATGAAAGGTATAAACATCTCATTGGAAAAACTGTAATGTTGCCTTTGATGGACAGGGAAATTCCGATTGTTGCTGACAACTATGTTGAGCCTGAGTTCGGAACAGGTGTTGTTAAGATTACCCCTGCTCACGACCCTAACGATTTTGAAGTAGGGCTTCGTCACAATCTTCCTATAATTAATGTAATGGAAGAAGATGCAGTTATTAACGAAAACGGTGGAAAATACTGTGGAATGACTAGTGGTGACGCAAGAAAAGCAGTGGTAAAAGATTTAGAAGAACTACAATTACTAGTTAAGGTTGAGGATATTAAGCACAATGTTGGCACTTGCTATCGTTGTTCGACTGTTATCGAACCTAGAGTTTCGACACAATGGTTTGTTGACATGAAACCTTTGGCAAAGCCTGCTGTTGATGCAGTTAAAAATGAAGAAATTAAGTTTATCCCTCAAAGAATGGACAAGACTTATTACAACTGGATGGAAAACATCAAAGATTGGTGTATTTCAAGACAGCTTTGGTGGGGACATAGAATTCCCGCTTGGTATTGTTCATGTGGAAAAATGATTGTCAGTGAAAATGCTCCTGATAAATGTGATTGTTGCGAAAATGGAAAACTGACTCAAGACGAAGATACACTTGATACATGGTTTTCTTCTGCGCTTTGGCCTTTTTCAACATTAGGTTATCCCGATAAAACAGAAGATTTGAAATATTTCTATCCAACTTCAACTCTTGTTACAGGCTATGATATCATATTTTTCTGGGTTGCCAGAATGATTTTTTCTGGAATTGAGCACATGGGAGAAATACCTTTTGACACTGTGTTTTTCCATGGGTTAGTAAGAGATTCTCAAGGCAGAAAAATGAGCAAATCTCTTGGAAACGGAATAGATCCGCTTGAAGAAATCGAAAAATACGGTGCGGATGCTTTGAGATTTACACTAGTTACAGGAAACAGCCCCGGAAATGACATTAGATATTCAGATGAGAAAGTTGGCTCAAGCAGAAATTTTGCAAACAAAATTTGGAATGCAGCAAGATTTATACTCATGAATATTGAAGGTAAAGACGTTAAGTGTGAACTGAGTGAATTCTTGAGTTTGGAAGATAAATGGATTATTAGCAAGTTTAATAAACTTTGCGCCGCAGTAACTGAAAATCTTGATAAATTTGAGCTTGGTATAGCAGTTTCAAAACTATATGACTTCATTTGGGATGAATTCTGCGATTGGTTTATAGAGCTTGCTAAAATAAGAATGAATGGCGATGACGAAAAAGATGCAGATGTTGCAAGGCACACACTTGTGTGGGTTATGTCAAACACATTAAAACTTCTTCATCCTTTCATGCCATATATAACTGAAGAGATTTGGCAAAGCTTGCCTCACGAGGGTGATGCTTTGATGGTCAGTGATTGGTGTAAATTCGACATTAATTTGGATTTTTCATCTGATGAAGCTGAAATGGAAAAAGTTATGACACTTATTCGTGCTGTTCGTGCTCGTCGTGGAGATATGAATGTTCCACCGTCAAGAAAGGCAGCATTGAACATTGAAACGCAAAATCCGAATTGCTTTATCACAGAGAAAAAAGCGATTGTAAAACTTGCATATGCTAGCGAAGTTAATATAGGCGAGAGTTTTGAGGCACAAGATGCTGTAACCGTTGTTACAGATGCGTGTAAGGCATATATGCCAATGAATGAACTTGTTGATTTTGAGGCAGAAAAGCAAAGATTAAACAAAGAATTGCAAAACTGTGAAAAGCAACTTGTAACGGCTATGGCAAAGCTAAATAACGAGAAATTTATGACTAGTGCACCTGAAAAAGTGAGACAAGGCGTTGTCGACAATGCAGAAAAACTGAAAGAGAAAATCAGATTGATAGAAGATTCTCTTAAAACTCTTAAATAATGTTTAGTAGCCCGATATTTTTTCTATTTTGAAATAATATCGGGCTTTCTCCATTAAAAAAAGCCTTGCTATTATGTTTCCTTTTGTGTTATAATGGAAAATGCAGAAAGTATCAAGATGAGCTGTGAAATTTGCTTAGTGAGCGAATTTTACTTCAAACGCTTTGCGTTTGTGCTGAATAACGTGTTATTCAGAAGGCTTTACATATGGGGTTTTCGCGTTAACGAATTTTCTCGTCAAATTGCATAAACTGAATTAGATGTTGTAGGGACGCCAAAGCGAATAAAATTCGCCCTTGCGGGTGTCCGAAAAAAATACGTTAAAAACACACGGACACCCGCAAGAGGCGTCCCTACATTGTGCAAGATTACTTTAGTGCGACAGCCCCTTTTTTATAAGCTTATTTTATGATAGTTAAGATAAAAGTGATAGGCTTGTAACCTTACTCTGCTGAGATATGATTTGAAAAGACTTGAAATATAGTGATAAATCTTTGATGTTCACAAAGAGCATTAATTTTTGTGCAGAAGCACAGCCACGAAATGGAGTATTAAAATGACACGAAGAGAACAAAGAGAACTAGCCTTTAAGCTGGTGTTCGAACAAGCAGTTACATCTGATGCGATGAGCGAGATTATTATTACGGCGAAAGAAGTGACAAAAGAAGATTTGCCAAGTTTTGCATTGTCGTTGTGCATTGGTGTAGATGCTAAGTTACAAATACTCGACGAAACTATAAATAAATACTCTGAAAAATGGAAAACTGACAGATTGTCAAAAGTAAGCCTTGCAGTTTTAAGGCTTTGCGTTTATGAAATTATGAATGAAAGAAAAATACCCGTCAGTGTTAGTATTAACGAGGCAGTTGAGATTGCAAAGATTTACGGGGACCATGGCGATTCATCGTATATAAATGGTGTTCTTTCAAGCATTTCAAAAAATAGTGAAATAGTGTGTAAAAAAAGTGTTGAATAATTCTTTTTTGGGCATTGATACCAGTAATTACACAACTTCTACTGCTCTGCTTGAAAAGGGAGAAATTGTTCATTCAAAAATGTTATTACCTGTGAAAAAAGGCGAGGTTGGGCTTAGACAAAGTGATGCGGTTTTTCATCACACAAGACAGTTGCCAAGGGTAATCGAAAAATTGAATTTTAAAGATTTGACTGCAATAGGAGTTTCCAGCAAGCCTAGGAATGTTTTAAACTCATATATGCCGTGCTTTTTAGTGGGCGAAGGGGTTGCTGACACACTGGCGCATGTTTTGAGTATTCCTGTTTTTAAGTTTTCGCATCAACAAGGGCATATTGCAGCAGCTTTGTACTCTGCAAAAAGAACAGATTTGTTGGAAAAAGAGTTTATCGCGTTTCACCTTTCAGGTGGGACAAGCGAGGTTGTTCATGTGAAAAACGGGGTTTTGGGAGATTTGGAAATAATCTCGAAAACGCTGGATTTAAATGCAGGACAAGCGGTTGACAGAGTTGGAATAAAGCTTGGCATGAATTTTCCTTGCGGAAAAGAACTTGATGAATTGTCAGATATGTGTAGTGATGAAATCAAGGTGAATATAAAATTAAAAGACGATAATTTTTCTCTTTCAGGGGTTGAAAACCAGTGTGAAAAATTGATACAAGAGGGAAGAGAAAAAGAGTATATCGCAAAATATTGTTTGGAATATATCGCTCAAACGATGGTGAAACTCTGTGAGAAGTTAGAAACTAGACACAAGGATTTGCCTTTGCTGTTTTCTGGCGGAGTTGCTTCAAACAAGCTTTTACTAAAAAGGATAAAGGTTAAGTTTTCTGCATATTTTGCATCACCTGACTTTTCTTGCGACAATGCCGCAGGGGTAGCGTTGCTTGCAGAATATAAATTTCAGAATAAGATTTGATGAGTAAAGTCTGCTCAGTAGCACTTTATTTAGTGCAAGCACAAGCGTTATAAAATAAACGGCACAGATGACACGAAAAGAGGAAAAAGCTTATGTCAAGCGTTTTAAGCGTATCACAGCTGAATACCTATATAAAGTCAATAATTGATAATGACGATAAATTGACGAGGGTTTTTGTTGTGGGTGAAATTTCAAATTTCAGTGCTCATTATAAATCCGGTCATATGTATATGTCTTTGAAAGACGAGAAATCTTTAGTGAAAGCAGTTATGTTTTCGTTTTCAGCAAAAAGGCTTAAGTTTAAACCTTCTGATGGAATGAAAGTTATTGTGAGAGGGAAAATCTCAGTATATGAGGCGACAGGTCAGTATCAGCTATACATTGAGGATATGCAACCAGACGGATTGGGAGCGTTGAATTTAGCGTATGAACAACTTTGGGAAAAGCTAAAAAAAGAAGGTCTTTTTGAAAAAAGCACAAAAAAAGAATTACCCAAATATCCACAAACTGTGGCAGTTATAACTTCACCAACAGGAGCTGCGGTGCGTGATATTTTTTCTATATTAGGCAGAAGATGGCCACTTTGCGAGGTGGTTCTTTATCCATGTACGGTGCAAGGAGAGAATGCGCCGAAAGAGCTAATTGATGCAATGAAAACTGCTGATGAAAGCGGTTGCGATGTGATTATTATAGGCAGAGGTGGAGGTTCTTTAGAGGATTTATGGGCGTTTAACGACGAAAACCTAGCGAGGGTTTTATATAAATCCAAAACTCCTGTGATTTCTGCGGTGGGACATGAAAACGACTTCACAATTTGTGATTTTGTTGCAGATGTAAGAGCTTCGACACCGAGTGCTGCAGCGGAAATTGCCGTACCACTGATAAGTGAAGAAAAAGAAAAAGTGATGTTTTTGTCTAAGAGATTGGATTATTTCATGCACACAAAGTTGAGCAATTGTAGTATAAAACTAGATAATTGTTCGAATTTGGATAATCGATTTTCTATGATGTTGTCGAAAAAAGTCGATAAATATCAATTTATAAGCAAGAGTTTTGAGAATAACTTTAACAATAAGTTCCAACAATCAAAGATGGAACTTTCAAAGCAAGCTATGATTTTGGATAGCTTGAGTCCCTTGAAAGTGCTTTCAAGAGGTTACTCAATTTTGACAAAAGAAGGCGTGAATGTGAGTTCAATCAACAGACTAAATGCAGGAGATGAGCTCGTTGCGATACTTTCTGACGGACAAGCAAAAGTCTCGGTTGTGAGTGTTGAAGATAATGTAAACTGATTATTTTACATACGATGTAAGGAAGTGTAGGGCTAATTTATGGCAACAAAAATGAATTTTGAAACTGCTCTTGAAAGGCTTGAAGAGATAAATAAACTGCTTGAAAGTGGTCAGTTGAGTTTAGACGACAGTCTAAAACTCTTTGAAGAGGGCTCGAAACTTAGTAAAGTGTGCTATGAAAAACTTAACAACGCACAGAAAAAAATCGACTCCTTAAAAGAGGGGAATGAAGAGTAATAACTAGAGTTAGATTTAAGTGTTTGATATGGTGAATGCAAGTAAAACACAATAAAATTGCATTTTGTTGAAGGGAATGGGCAACTGATTTAATGATACAACAAATTGAAACTGCTTTGAAATCATATTTGAAAGCTTACGACAGAAAATACAAAGAGAGTGTTTTTGAAGCGATGGAATATAGCCTTTTGGCAAAAGGGAAGAGATTAAGACCGCAGTTGTGCCTGTGCTTTGCAAAATTATGTGGTGCAACAATTGAAGAGGCGATGCCTTTTGCGTGTGCAGTAGAGATGATACATTGCTATTCATTGATACATGACGATTTGCCATGCATGGACAATGATGACATGAGAAGAGGGAAGCCCACAAACCACAAAGTTTTTGGCGAGGATATCGCTCTTTTAGCAGGAGATGGATTGCTGACGATGGCGTTTGAAGTTATGCTCACTTCACAAAGTTGTGCAGAAAAAATTGTTAAAGCAGCAAAAAATCTTGCCACTCATGCTGGAGTTTTCGGCATGATTGGAGGTCAGTGCATTGACTTGCAAAGCGAGGGTAGGAACTTGCAACTTGATGAATTGCACGCTATGAATATTGGAAAAACTGTTGCTATAATTAAATCTGCTTGTCAAATGGGTGCGATTATCTCTGGTGCAGACGATGAAACAGTTGATTGTGCAGGGGAATATGCAACTTCTTTGGGAATGGCATTCCAAATTCGTGACGACATTTTAGATGTAATTGGCGAAAAAGAGGAATTAGGTAAAAACATTGGAATGGACGCAGTTATGGAAAAAAGTAACTTTGTCAGTTTTTATGGAGTGGAAAAAGCTCAAGAATTGGTAGAAAATTACACCAATAAAGCAATAGAGGCGTTAAAACATTTTGAGGGCGATACTAAATTCTTAAAGGAATTGGCACTTTCAATGCAAAAAAGGACTGTATGAGTAAAGGTATTTCTTACACAATTGATAGAGATGAAATCAGTGTAAAAACATATATAAGGCAAACTTTGGGAATTTCTGCAAGAGCACTTTTGAGAATTAAAGCTGGCGGAATTATTCTTAATGGGAATAAAGTTAATGTAAATGCGATACTGAAAAAAGGCGATGTGCTAACGCTGATAGAGGAAGAAAAAAAGAAGCCTAATTATCAAGCGGTAGACTTGCCAATCGACATTATATATGAAGACGATAATTACTTAATAATAGATAAACCACCGTTTATGGCGGTGTATCCTGCAGGCGAGCACATGGAAAACAGCTTGCTTAACGCTGTGGCTTTTCACAGAAAAGAAATGGTTTTCAGGCCAATTTACAGGCTTGACAGAAACACTAGCGGAATTATGGTTATTGCGAAAAATAAAATTGCTTCGACTGCGCAAATCACAAAAGAATATCTTGCGATTTGCGAGGGGATTTGCCCGTCGGGAGCGATTATTGACAGTCCTATAGGCTTGTGTCATGACAGCAGAATAAAAAGAGTGACAGGTCACGGACAAGAGGCAATGACAGAGTATAAAAGAATTGCTTTTTCAAACACACACAGTTTTGTCAAAGTGGTGATTTATACAGGGAGAACCCATCAAATCAGGGTGCATATGTCCTCTATTGGTTTCCCATTGGCTGGAGACGACCTGTATGGCGGTGGAATTGATATGATTAACAGGCATGCTTTGCATTGTGGAAAAATTCATATACAAAGTAATGCGTTGAATTTTAACAAAGAATTTGAAATTAGTTTAGCAAAAGACATTAAAAAAAGTTTTGAAAATTTAGTTTAGGCGAATGAAGGTCTTATATAAAAGTTTTAAGACAAGATTTTGTTTACAAACTCAAAACCTTGCAGATAGCAAGAAGGGATGGTAATAAATATGCCAGCAGCAGTTGTACATTATTTACACGCGAAGAAAGTACTTGAAGAAATTAAATATGAAAACAGTATACAGCTTTATGAAAAAGCGTATTATTACGGTGCGCAAGGACCGGATATATTTTTCACACACAGATTATTGCCGTGGATGAGAGGGCAGAGTTTGTCTAATTTTGGCACAATGATTCACCAAACTGACCCTGTTACCGTGTTGGAGGGTATAAAGAAATATGTTTTGGAAAACCATACAGAGGAAAGTGTTTCTTACTTTTTAGGTTTCATTTGTCATTATAGTCTAGATTCGGTAACGCATCCCTTTATTAACGCAATGGCGAAAATACTGCTCGATTTAGAACCAAAGCAAGATTTAAGCGTTATGCACAGCGAGGTTGAAGCAGCTCTTGAGTCGATTGTTTATGGCGATAAAACAGGTGCGCTTGCTACAGAGCTTAACATAGGTAGCTTTTTTCCGAAAGATGAAGTCACAATTGATTTGGTATCAGATTTGTATCCTTATTTGATAAACAGGTTGTCAGGCGAGTCTGTCGACAAGAAAACGATGATACAAATTTGTGAAGACGCAAACAAAGTTCGCTCAAAGCTTACTGATAAAACAGGGATTAAGAGATCTGTGATTTCTTTTATGGAAGCAGGAAGAAAAAGAAAGCTTTCGGCACATTTTATTCCAATAAAAGAGGATGATTTTGACTGGTCGAACAGCGAACACTCAGTTTGGGTTGACGCTGATGGCAATGAAAGTGATTTGAGCTTCTTTGACTTGTTTGATGAAGCAGTTGAAAAAGCCGTTGGAATAATCAGCGGAATTGGATCCGCTCACATTAAAGACTTAGTGGATAATGTACCTTTTGGATAATATTGCCACGTGACTTATGCTATATAATTTTAAAAGGCTATAGAAAAACAACAAAAAATGTGCATGAAAAAAGGAGCCTAACGGCTCCGAATTTTCAATCAATTCTTGTTGCTTGATCATTTGTTCAAATTTAGATAGCTCTTGTAACTTTACCTGAACGAAGGCAACGAGTGCAAGAATATACACGTTTTGGTGTTCCGTCGACTATTGCTTTAACACGTTGAATGTTTGGTTTCCAAGTTCTATTTGAACGTCTGTGTGAGTGGGAAACTTTGATACCGAATGATACGCCTTTACCACATATTTCACATTTAGCCATGCTTTGCACCTCCTTAAAGGTTGTTCGAATTTGCGACATCGTTTATTATAGCAGATATTTTGAATAAAAGCAAGTTTTTTTTGCAAAGTAATTGTAATTTTATCAAATTTATATTATACTATACATCAAAAGGAGTGATTATCCATGTTATTTAACTCAATAAGACAGTTAATGTCTGGCAATGGACTGGATATGGACGTTGTTTTAGCACAGATATTTGCTGTGCTTGTTATTATTTTTATTATTTTGCCTGTTCACGAATACGCACATGCGAGAATTGCCTATAAATTGGGCGACCCAACACCGAAATACGATAAAAGGTTGACGTTCAATCCATTGGCAAGTGTAGACCCAATAGGTGCAATGGCGTTGTTGCTGTTTGGTTATGGCTGGGCGAAACCAGTTCAAGTAAATCCGAGAAACTTCAAAAATCCTCAAAGGGACATGGCGATTGTTGCGATTGCAGGACCGATTTCTAACTTCCTATCTGCTTTAATCGGTGCGTGTATTTTTGTTCCATTGTTAATTTTTTCGGATTATAGCGGAATAATTCCATTTGTTATGAATTTTTTGAACTATTATATTATTATAAACATTTCTCTTGCAGTGTTCAATTTAATTCCTATTCCCCCGCTTGATGGTTCAAGAGTGGTAGCTGCTTTTTTAAGCTCAAGAGCGCTATATTCATATTATAGATATCAGAATTATTTCTTCATGATTTTCTTTGTATTAATGTTTTCGGGAATTCTTTCAACTCCGCTTGGAATTGCACAAAATTTCTTTACTGAAATAATTCTTGATATTGCAATGTTTCCGTATAAGATAGCAGGAGTGATATAAGAAGTGGTGCAATTATCATATAAACTCGACCAGTTTGAAGGTCCTCTCGATTTGCTGTTGAGCTTGATTGCAAAAAACAAACTTGATATAACAGATATACCAATCAGCATTTTGCTTGAGCAGTATATGGAGCAAATTCAAATTATGAAAAACGAAAATTTGGATATTGCAAGTGAGTTTTTGGAAATGGCGTCAAGGCTAGTGTATATTAAAAGTATAGCACTGTTGCCAAAACATGAAGAAGAACAAGAGCAATTGAAAAAAGAGTTGGTTGGGCAATTGATGGAATATCAACTATGCAAAGAAATTGCAGGGGAGCTTGCAAAAGCTTACAATCCAAACAGCTTGACCAAAGAACAAGAAAACATACCAATTGACCTAACATATAAAAGAATTCACGATAAAACCGAGCTTTTAAAATATTATTTTTTAGCTGTTGGGAGAGGAAAAAGATTTTTGCCTCCTCCTAAAGAGAAGTTTTCAGGTATCGTTGCCCACAGAATAGTTTCGGTTGGTTCGCAAATTATTTCGGTTTTAAAAAAACTCAGCAAACTGAATGAAATAACATTCGACGGTCTGTTTATGGAAAGAAGTGACCCAAGTGAAAGAGTTGCAACTTTTTTGGCACTCTTAGAATTGATAAAAGCCAACAGAATAAGGGCAGAGGGAGAACAAGAGGATTGTAAATTAGTTTTGATGCGAGGTAAAAGTAATACCCAACACCAGTTTATTGAGGGATAGGAAGCCTTGCTGAAAGGATGATAATATTAATGACGGTTAAAGAATTAGTTGGCGCAATTGAGGCTATACTCTTTGCAAGTGGCGAGCCTGTGCTTACTGAAAGGTTAACTCAAGTTTTGAACATAGAAGAGAAAGAACTTTTATTTGTAACCCAGCAATTAGAAGAAAAATACTCGGACGACAGCGGAATTAAACTTGTCAGACTTGAAAACAGTCTACAATTTTGTTCAAATCCGAGATATATCAATTCTGTGAGAGAATTGATGGATTTAAGAAAAAATGTGCCATTATCTGCCGCCGCAATGGAAGTGCTTGCAGTGGTATCGTATAATCAACCCGTAACAAAAGCGTTTGTCGAGCAAGTTCGTGGCGTTGATTGTTCAGGTGTAGTCTCAAGTTTGATACAAAAAGGATTAATTGCAGAAGTTGGGCGACTTGAGTTGCCAGGCAGACCATTGCTTTATGCTACTACGAACAATTTTTTAAGGTGCTTTGGACTTTCGTCTTTGTCGATGTTGCCTGAAATACATATTGATGTGAATGATGGAGATAAAGAATTAAGCGAAGAAGTAAAAGAAGAAACAGATGAAGTAGAACAAGTTAATTTGAATGAAGCAGTGCAAGAAACGGAACAAGAAATTCAGGGAAATAGTGAAGAGTAAGGAGAGGTAGTTTGAAAATAAATTTTCAAACAGCAAGTTTTTACTTACGAAAAATCGCTCAAAACGTTGCGCTTTATCATGAAAGGATGGTCATTAAAATGATAGTTTTATATATCTTTTTGATAATAATTGGATTTATAATACTCATTTTATCAATTCCAGTAAATGTATGCGTGGATTTTGCAGATGACTTAAAGGTGAAAATCAGATATCTTTTTATTGTGATTGACCCGTTGAAAGAAAAACCTCCCCCAAAACCCAAAAAGCCTAAAAAAGAAAAGAAAAAGAAGAAAGAGCCAGATAAAAAACCTCCTAGCCCTATAGAAAGGGTAAAAGATATTTACGATAGGAGAGGAGCAAAAGGCTTTCTTAGATTGATTGGAACAATAATTAAGATAATCGCTGTTGAAACTTATGGTATAGTCAAGCATTTAAAGGTCAAACATTTGGATATATATTATCTAGTTGGTGGAGAGGATGCGGCTGCAACTGCCTTGGAATATGGAAAATCCTGTGCAATAGTATACAATGCTGTGGCAGTGTTAAAAAAGGTTGCAAAATCAAAAAAAGTTTTTGCAAGTGTTGAAGTGGACTTTTTGTCCGAAGAATCCAAGGTGAAAGCGTTGGTTCATGTTTCATATAGACCAATTTTTGCAGTTAAACACGGGATTGTGCTTGTGATAAAAATATTAAGAGAAATTTTAACAAAAAAACATGATATCAAGAGGAGGCCCGAGTTGCAAGTTCGTTCTTGATATCGCAAAATTAATCAGATTTTTATTTTGTGATATAAAATTGAAATGACTTGAACTAGTTCAGTTTTAGTTTCTTTAGAAAAGAATTTTCAATAAATAATGCCTTAAATAAGAAAGGATGGCAAAAATGAGTGATAGTAAAGTACAAGGTCTGCTGACCGAAACAGTGGAAAAAATTAAATCTTCAATCAATGTTGATACAGTGATGGGGTCGCAAATTAACACGCCGGATGGAACAACAATTATTCCAATTAACAAAGTAAACTACGGCTTTGCCTCGGGTGGGTCTGACATTCCATCAAAAAATGGTCAAGGCTATTTTGGTGGCGGTGCAGGCGGTGCAGTCACAGTTTCTCCAATCGGTTTTATTGTGGTTAAAAATGGAGAAGTAAGAGTTATGCAAATTGAGCCGTTTACAAGTTCCATTGACAGGGTTATTCAACAAGCTCCGGATTTTGTCGA
Organism: uncultured Eubacteriales bacterium; assembly: GCA_964368155.1. Lineage (GTDB taxonomy): Bacteria > Bacillota > Clostridia > Oscillospirales > Acutalibacteraceae > SIG603. Next base: position 54,888 of record CAYJBU010000001.1, read on the forward strand.
GAAAATTGCAAATCTTTTTTCAAAAGGTAAAACAACACAGCTAGAAGAGAGTGATTCTGTGGATAACGACACAATAAAAGAATAAAATAATTTTTTGTACATATCATTTAATGAAGTAATTTATAAAGGTGATATGATTGAAAAGAATAATTTGTTGTTGTCTTGCAGTTTTGTTAATCTCGTTTTACCCACAAATTAATGTCGATGCAATAGAAATTTCTGCGAAATCTGCAGTGCTTATGGACCCTGTGACTAAACGGGTTTTGTATGAAAAAAACCCTCATGAAAAAATGGCGATGGCTAGCACTACAAAGCTTATGACAGCATTGCTTTTAAGTGAATACATTGACGAAAATGGAGACACTACGGTTAGTGTGCTTAAGGAAGCGGTGATGGTTGAGGGTTCGTCAATGGGACTTCACGAGGGCGATAAGATTTCTTTGTCGGGCTTGTTGGTGGGAATGTTACTGCCTTCAGGGAATGACACTGCAAACATGGCTGCGTTTGTTGTTGCGGGTAATCTTGAAAAATTTGCAGTTTTGATGAACCAAAAAGCAACTGAATTGGGTATGCTTAATACTAGCTTTGTCACACCCTCTGGGCTTGATTCAGAAAAGCACTACAGCACATCATATGACATGGCTTTATTGATGTCTGAGTGCCTCTTAGATAGCAAGTTGAGAGATGTGATGAGCCAAGAGACTATCGCAGTGACGTATTATTGCAAGGCGAAAGACAGCGAAATAAAAGTGAGCTATGATAATCACAACAAACTGTTATCTTTGTATGATTATTGTGACGGTGGTAAAACAGGATATACAAAAAAATCAGGAAGGACACTTGCTACTTCTGCAACAAAGGATAATTGCGTTTTGGTTGCAGTGACATTTAACGCCTCTGACGATTGGAACGACCATATTAAAATGTTTGACTATGGTTTTTCGCAAGTTAAGCAAAGTATGTTTTCTCAAAGGGATATTATTTTGCCAACTGCAGAAGGCGAACCGATTATTGTGAAGACTAATCCTGTGCAAATCAACAATGTTTTTGAAAATCAAATTGAAGTTAAAACTATTTTGCCTCGCTTTATTTATGCAAATGCGTATGAAATAGGAGAAAAAGTAGGCGAGGTGAGGTATTATATCGACAAAATGTTGATATATACAGATGAAATATATAGATAGACAGTTTATAGATTTTGTAAATAAACTATAAACTCACAGAAAAGGAAGGTAAATAAATGCCGAGAGACACCAGAGTGCAAAAATTCATATCTCAAGCAGGGGTGGCATCAAGAAGAAAAGCAGAAGAATTTATTGAAAAGGGAAGAGTTAAAATTAACGGAAGACCTGCCTCTTTGGGCGACAAGGTTGACGTTAAAAAAGATTTAGTAACAGTTGATGGAGTGCTAGTAAAAGCAGTTTCGAAACATTACTACATAATGTTGCACAAACCAAGAGGTGTTGTAACCACTCTTAACGACGAGCAAGGAAGAAAATGCGTTGCAGATTTAGTTTCCGATATTCCTGAAAGATTGTACCCAATCGGAAGACTCGATAGAGATTCGGAAGGATTGTTGCTGATGACAAACGACGGAGCTTTTGCAAACATGATATCACACCCGTCGGGCCATATTCCAAAGCTATATAGGGTTAGTGTTAAACCTGCAATAACAGAGGCGCAAGCGCTTGAAATGTCACTTGGTGTGATGATAGACGGCTTTAAAACAGCGCCATGTACGGTTAGGGTTACTGTGGAGGAAAAAGAGCGTTCAGTTTTGGAAATTGTTCTAAACGAGGGGCGAAACAGGCAAATCAGAAAAATGTGTGAGGCGCTTGGGCTTGAAGTGCTAAGGCTTAAAAGAAACTCTATTGGTCCTTTGAAAATGGGAATGTTAAAAGTTGGACAATATAGAGAATTGTCTAAAGAAGAAATAAGAAAAATCAGTGCAGCTTCACAAAAGGCGCGTGAAAGGAATGATCCAAGTGATAGAAATATTACCAATGAAAGACAAAGCAAGAGAAGAAGAACTTCTTCAAAACCTGCTGGAAAGAGGAGATAAAAGCAGAGTTTTACTTATGTCAGAGCGTGGGGTAGAACTTGGGTATGTAACGCTTTTCATCAAAGGAAAAACTCTTGTTATTGCCGAAATGTCACTGTTTAAAGATTGTAACTTTGACAAATTAAATATGGAAGACAGTGTTTTTTGTGATTGTTTAATGAGAGCTGCAGCATCTTTTGCAGAAACAAACGGAGCAAATTTTATTGAAACGCTTGATAGTACTTACAACACTTTTTTGAAAACAAAAGGGTTTGAAACCACTGAAACAAATGCGTTTATTGACATGAATAAAATAGTTAAATATAAAAACTGACCAAAATGAAAAATTTGTCGAAAAAAGTAATGTTTTAAAGTTTATTGTTTTGATTTTTGGGGAAAATATCGTTATGACTAGACACTAGGAACATATACGAACCCGCTTATAAAGCGAAATGTGGATTTCTAAGCACACAAAAAACTTTTGCAATACCACTAAAAGGGGGTGAGATTATTAAAGGGAAAATAATATTGAATCTTGCTATTAGTCTCGACGGTTTTATAGCAGATGACAACGGTGGATTTGACTGGATTGTAGGCGACGGAAACAACACGTTGGATACGAAAAATAGATTTGATTTCGAAAAATTTGTCGAGGGTATTGACGTGGTTTTGATGGGCAGTAAATGTTATGAACAAGCAATGGCTGAGCCATTTACTTCTAAAACTGTTTATGTTGCAACTTCAAAAGACTTAACTGACACTGATAATGTAAAGTTTATTAACGGCGACATAGTTAAAGTTATCGAGCAAGAAAAGCAAATTGGAAAAAATGTATTCTTGTTCGGTGGAGGTAGTGTGATAGACAGCTTTATAAAAGCTGACGTGATTGATGAATATATCATTGGGATTATTCCAACAGTTTTGGGGTCTGGCAGAAAATTGTTTTACGATGATAATCCTACAATCAAATTGAATTTAAACGAGTATTCTATATCTGAGGGAGTAGTAATTCTTCAGTATAGCAAGAGGAAAAGTTAGTATATTTTTTTATTGAAAGGAAGGACGTTATGGGATTTTTTGATAAGATTAAAAGCGATGTGCAAAACACAGCAAATTCCGGGGTTGGTGGTGCTAATCAGGTAAACGACGGATTAAACAATGCAAGCCATGAAAGTGTGATAATTTCAAAAATGCCTTCTAGTCTTGCGGAATTTAAGGCTATGGACGGAGCGGATTTAAAAAATCCCAATAAAGTAGTCGCCTTGACAGTAGTAGCGCTTTGTATGTATCCGGTAGACAAAAATTTGTCTATCGAAATGTTGAACTTTTTAAAAGGTCCAAAACCTTTGTCTGCGTATGAAATTCAGTTTTTGGCAGACAGATTAAGGGGGAAGGATTATCTTGCAGTGTCATATTTTAATGGAGCAGTTCCACAGAATAATTACGAACCGTCAGAGCCATATACAATTAACGTACATAAGACAAGCCACAGCGAGGATTTGCTCGCAGAGGGTTATTTGCAATTGTTTGTGAAATCGGGCGGTGCAGACACAGCTAGAGGGGTTAAACTGAGGACAAAACCTTCTACAGGTGAGTGGTTTTTGTGGGAGTATATGTTATTGCCTGATATAAGAAAACCGATAGCTGCCGATCCTTGGGCATAGAATATGTAAAATAGTGGGGGAAGAAAGTTGAAAAAGCTAATAGAAAAACTAAGGTATAATTTTGACAATCTCATGGCAAAAGGCACAATTGCCATGGTAGTTGTATTGTTTTTGGTTACTGCAAGTGTGATTGTACTTGCAGGATTTATCGCATTGATTTTTAGCAATTTGTCATTTTCTGAAGGTGTTTGGGCAGGTATTATGCATACTATTGATGCAGGTACAATCACCGGAACTGATACAAGCGACGTAGGGTTTGTTATTATAATGAGTGTTGTCACTCTTTGCGGTCTTTTTATTACAAGTATTTTGATTGGTATAATAACGACAGGATTCGAAGAAAAACTCACTTCTTTGAAAAAAGGAAATTCAAGAGTTGTTGAGAAAAATCATACTATAATTTTAGGGTTCAATGATAATATTTACACGGTGATTTCAGAGTTGATTTTAGCTAACGAAAGCAGTAAAAATGAATGTATAGTTGTTCTTTCTCCAGAATCAAAAGAAGAGGTTGAAGAGGCTATTAAAAACCAAGTTGGCGATTATAAAACTACGAGAATTGTTTGTAGAACAGGCGCTACAACCGATATAAATATGCTCGAGAAATGCGGACTTGAAACATGCCGTTCTATTATTATTAATGAGCAAGACGATTTCATGACAACAAAGGCAATTCTTGCAATTAATAACTTTTATGACAGTGTGAACAGGTGCAAGGATATGCCTTGTATAGTCGCTTCGGTGGATAGTGCGACGAATTTTGATGCAGCTCAAATTGCAGGAGAGGGTAATGTTGAGATTATGTTGACCGAGGACACAATCTCAAGAATTATTGCCCAAACTTGCAGGCAATCGGGTTTGTCTGAAGTGATGACAGAATTATTTGATTTTGGTGGGGACGAGCTATATTTTGAGAATTTCTCACAGCTTGCGGGAAAAAAATTCGGTGATATTTTGCTTGCTTTTGACAAAGCAATTGTTTTTGGGTATAAACGAAATGGGGTTTCATTCTTAAATCCTGACAAAGATACTTTGCTTGAGAAAGACGATGAGCTAATATTGTTGATGGGTGACAATGGAGCTTCTCAGCCCAAATTATTGGGAATTAACACAAATTCCAGCAGTGATGATTTTGTTCCTGCATATAAAAATACAGAAAAAGATAATATCCTTATTTTAGGTATTAACAGTAAATTAATAAGGATTTTAAAAGAGCTTGACCAATATTCAGCAGTTGGCTCCACTATCACAATCGCAGATGAAAATGTTGAGAATATATCCATTGAGGAGAATGTATTCGAAAACATAGTAATAAAAAGAGTGGAATGTGATACTAACGAGAGAAATTCACTTGATAGGTTGACAGATGGTGACGTTGATAACATAGTTCTTTTGAGCGATGACGAATGTGATATGGAGCAATCAGATGCTAAGATGCTTCTAAAATTAATTCATTTGCGAGACATTAGTGAGAAGAAGAACTTAGAATTCAATATTACCAGTGAAATGAAGAATGCTTCAAACCAAAAACTTGCAAGAGTTGCTAAGGTGAACGATTTTGTTATTGGTAATTACATTGTTAATATGATGATGGCTCAGATATCAGAGAACAGGGATTTAGCCGATGTTTTCCGCGAGCTTCTTCACCCAAATGGAAGCGAGATATACATAAGAAATGCTTCATATTACTTGAATTCAGTTGAAAAATCAGATTTTTTTGCTATTACAAAAAAAGTTAGCCAACGCAATGAAATTGTAATTGGGTATAAAAAGCAAATTTCTGATAATGATTTTGAAATAGTAATAAATCCATTAAAATCTGAGAAAGTTACATTTACAAACAAAGATTGTTTGATAGTTTTGAGTAGCGATTAATCTAAATTTATACCGATATATAAGTGAATTCAATTCACTCTTATATCGGTATTCATATCTAAAAATAGAAAAGTTGGGTTTATATGCTTAATGTAAAATATGTGGATGTTGGCTGTGAGTTGACAGATGAAAAATATCAAAACCTTTACTCTTTGGTATCTTCTGAAAGGCAGAATAACGCAAACAAATATAAAAAAAGACAAGACGCACAAAACACTTTGATTGGGACTGTTCTTGCAGAGTTAATGTTGAGTGAAGTTAGTGGCTTTTTGATTAATAAAACTGTTTTTGCATTTGGGGAAAAGGGCAAACCGTATATTCCCGAAAGTCAATTTGAAATTAATATATCTCATACAGGTTTCTGCGTTGCTTGTGCAGTTTCGACAAAAGCTGTTGGAATTGACATTCAAACAGCTTTTGATGATTTAAAAGGTATTTCAAATCGATTTTTTACACAAGCAGAAAACAACTATATCACAAGCGATGGTGCATGTTCTAAAACTCGCTTTACAAAAGTGTGGACGATGAAAGAGAGTTATATCAAAATGATTGGCACAGGTCTTTCCATTCCACTGAATACCTTTGATGTTTTCGAAATCCAAACAAAATCAGATGTTTATTATCATGAATTGTGTTTGAAAAAAGATGTTTTTGGGCATGTATGTACAGTGTTGCCTAAAATTGATAAACTTGAAAAAATTATGATTGAAGATATTTTGGAAATAAAGTGAACTGCACTAATAATCATTGTTAAGTATAGAAGTAAGGCTTTTGCGCAGAAATATAGTAAGGGACTAATGCGATTAACGTGAAGTCCCCTACTATTTTTTTGTTTATGCAAGTTTAACAATTACTATATTGGTGTTCTTAAAGTTAACATTCATGCTAGAATTGTTTAATAAAGAAAGTCTGTTTGAAATATTACAGCCTGTAGATAAAATCGTTGTTCCGCAAAGTGTCGCTCCCTGTGTTCCGTTATTTTCAGCAAAGGACATTCCTCCTGGAAAAATTTCATTATTGATTAACAAACTTATACATATCGGGGCGCACTCGTGACCATTGCTACTGACTGCTGTAGTCTTATAGCTTATTAAATATGTGGAATTACCACTTAATTCTATAACACTACTACAAGGGATGTGCAAGATGCATTCGCCGTTTAACGATAAGTTTTTGTGGAATTTCATTAATCCTTTCGAACATACATGTTGCGTACCTTCAGTTATAAATTCCCCGTTGCATGAAGAAGAGGGTTTGCATTTTTCTCCT
>CAYJBU010000002.1:0-55102 GCA_964368155.1 uncultured Eubacteriales bacterium
AAAAATATCAGGAATTGCCTGGCCTCCTAGATTTTCACCATATGAGGCTATAGTTAAATTGAATTCATCATCATGTAATATATATGTGGCAAGGTTCTCGTTTTGTTTTAGTTGTTCAACAGTAGAAAATTCTGTTGAAATTACTGCTTTTTCTAGTTCTGAATCATATTCAGTTGATAACAAAACTTGATTATCGTTATATATTGCAACGCTGTTTATAGAATCGGAAGATATTGCAGATAAATCCGAAACGAGACCACTCACGTCTGTTCCCGAATAAAAATAACCTAACACATTAAATGAGCTGTCTCTCATAGTTAGAACAGACATTAAATAGTATTTATCTTCATAGAAATTAACAAGAAATATTTCCTCTGCAGAACTATTACTTAATTTATCTGAGATTTTTGAAAAGTCATCTGAATTTGCATATCTAAAGGTGTAGCTTGAGTACCACGGGAAAATCCCAACAAGGTAGTCATATTGAGGCATAAATAAAAAAGTTGTATCAATGTTTTCGTCAATATCCAAAAACAGATTTTTATAATCTTGATACAAAATTGGGTCTTGTGTAAAGTGAGTTTCGGTAATTTTTAGTGAGTTGGAATAAATTGTTTTTGATAAATTATTCTCTTCATGTTCGCTTAGAATGTCTGTCACCGAGTCTAAAACAAGGTTTAAAGAATAGATATTATTATCTTCTATTTCTTCCATAAGAGAATTTGTAACCGAAAAATAATGGGAAAGAGTGATAACAAAGGCATATGTAATAATCAAAATAACCGAAATAAAAATCAATTTTGTCTTAAAACGTGATGGTTTTTTATGAAAATTAAGCATCTTTTCTACCTCCCATTATGTGAAATTATGAAAAAGTAATCAGATATTTATTGTAACATAGATATAATATATTGTCAAATTAATTGTTAATATTGTGATTAAATTATATTAATAGTTGACAAATTATTAAAAAATGGTAAGGATATTAAAAAATGACACATAAAAAATTAATATATGAACGTAATATTAAGAATAATCACTTGCGAATTTATACTTGTGCACATATAATAAAAACACAGCACACAGAGATGAAAAACAGATAATAACAACGAAAGAATGGAGATGGGATTGAGTGAAGACAGCAAATCAAGTTTCTTCCATGACAGAAGACAACTCTTTACTACTTAAAAAATTAAAGCGAGAGCGACTTGTTAAGGACATCATAAATCAAAGATGGCTATATGTAATGGTTCTGCCTGCTTTTGTTTTGCTTGCACTTTTCAACTATGCCCCAATGTATGGTGCGATTATAGCTTTTAAAGATTATAATCCACTTCATGGAATTTTGGGGAGTGAATGGGTCGGTTTTGAACACTTTGAAAAGGCTTTTAGAAATCCTTTGTTCATGAGGTCGTTTTATAACACATTAATAATAAGTGCGCTAAACATTGTTATCGGTTTTCCAATGCCGATTATCTTCGCCTTATTCTTAAATGAAATTAAGGGAAACAAATTCAAACGCTCAATTCAAACTATTTCGTATTTACCTCACTTCTTATCATGGGTTATAATCGGTGCGTTTACTGTAAGCATACTTTCTCCTACACAAGGTTTACTTAAGTCAGTAATTGAAATATTCGGAGTGGAATTTGACACACTGATACTTGCTGACCCAGATTACTTTAGGTGGATTTTGGTTTTGACAAATGTCTGGAAAGGCGTGGGCTGGGGTTCCATAGTTTACTTAGCAACTCTAACCACCATAGACCAAGAATTATATGAGGCTGCATCAATAGATGGTGCAGGCAGATTTAAAAAAATGTGGCACATTTCAGTACCCGGACTTCTCCCTACAATCGTTACACTCTTTATTTTAAGAATGGGAAGTCTTTTGGACAGCAACTTTGAACAAATCTTTATACTGTATTCTCCGTCGGTATACTCTGTTGGTGATGTTATATCAACATATGTTTACAGAGAGGGTCTTCTCGGAGGAAATTACAGTTACACCACTGCTATCGGACTGTTTAGGTCGGTTGTTGGTTTGGTATTGGTTGTTGGTACAAATAAAATCAGTAGAAAATTCGGGAGGGCAATGTGGTAATGGCTGAAGATACAAAAATAGTAAAAAAGAAATTAAAAGACAGATGGACCACATTTGACTATATTAATGCCATCGGAATGATTCTTTTTTCAATAACAATTATTTACCCTTTTGTTAATACTTTTGCAAAATCAATAAGCACTGAGCATTTTATAACCTCAGGCCAAATATACTGGTTGCCAATGGGTGTAACCTTTGATTCATACGCCCATGTTATGCTAAGCTCAGCGTTCCTTTCAGCTTTTCAAAATACAGTGTTTATCACGATTGTGGGAACAGCGCTTTCTCTATCGGTGGTGTTTTTAGCAGGTTATGCTTATTCAAGAACTTTCAGAGGACACAGATTTTTCTTCTTCATAATGCTTGTCACAATGTTTATCAACGGCGGAATGATTCCTACATACCTTATTGTTGATGGGCTAGAACTTACAAACACCTTGTGGGCGATGATTATTCCTAATGCTTTTGGAATGTATAACATGATTTTGGCAAGAAACTTTTTCTACACCTTGCCGGGAGAAGTTTTTGAAAGTGGAATTTTAGACGGCTGTTCGGAAATGCAACTCTTTTTGAAAATAGCAGTTCCTATGGCAAAACCAATTATTGCAACCTTGGCACTTTTCCTATTGGTTAATCAATGGAACACTTTTATGTCGGCTATCATTTACATACGTGATGCGAGATTTAATCCACTTCAAGTTTATGTAAGAACTGTTGTTTTTGCGGCACAGTTGTCGCTAGACGCAGACGCACTCTCTCAGGCGAATGACGCATATCAAACCTCGGCACAAGGAATAGAGGGCGTTAAAGCCACAGTACTTATTGTAACCATTCTCCCGATTATTTGTACCTACCCGTTCTTACAAAGATATTTTGTAAAAGGTATAAACATGGGAGCTGTAAAAGGTTAATAAAGGCAAATTCCACATAATTCAAAAGCATAAACTAAATTAATTTCTACACAATTGGGGCAAATCGGTTTATTCTTTAATATGAACATCGCTTGACATAAACTCCAACATATTAGACAACCGTCCTTGTTTAACATGAAATTACATAAAGCAATTTGTATGAAGAAGAAGTGTGTTACGCCTTAGAAAATATCAGTTTTTGTTAATAAAATTGATGTGATGGTATTAATGTGGTATAATGCTAAAGTGAAACTAAGTGGCATTGTCATAAAATTAAAACAAGAAAGGAAGATTAATGTGAAAAAACTCCTAACCCTAGCTTTGGCAGCATCGTTATTATTATCTGCTTGTGCTACAGCAGAAACAGAGCCATCCTCACAAGGTGGTGGAACAACTTCAACAGCAGGCACAACCAGCACAGGCGGCGATGCAGAAGATGACGAACCTGAAATGCGCACTATTACTATTCTAAACGGCATGATGGAGGATCATCCGCCCGATGTTTTGCCAAATGAAAGTTTTTATGCTGTAGATTTAAACAAAGCACTTGAAGAAATTAATGTTGAAATCGACTGGATACTAATTAACAGATTTACTTTGACAGAGCAAAAAAATATTCTTATCAACACAGGAGATTTCCCCGATGTTGTGCCTGTTACTCAAGCTGAAATGATAAACTGGGCAGACGACGGCATACTCGTTCCTTTGACACAATATTGGGATGAGCACTATCCCGAAATTGATAAATATTTAGATGAGAAATCTTTGTTAAAAGGTCAATACAACGGTGAACAATATGGTATTTTGTGGCCTAGTAACAATCTTGGAAGTCCAAATCAAATGTACATAAGAACTGACTGGATTGAAAATCTAGACATGGAAATGCCGACAAATCCAGAAGAATTATATGATGTATTGTATGCGTTTACATTTGGCGATCCAGACGGCAATGGCGTCGACGATACATTTGGTATAAGCGACCACGAAAGCTTTAGAGGAACATCTACAATTCAATCATACTGGGATGTATACTGGGATTATTGGTCAGAGGTAGACGGTGAGATTATTCCTGACTTTATCCGCCCTGAAATGAAAGAAGTTCTAACATATCTTAACAAACTTTACGCTGACGGTATATTCGACAAAGATACACTTGTTCAAGACATGACAATGCTAGAGCAAAAATTTGAGTCAGGTGTTGTTGGAATGATGGGTTCTGCTTCTTGGACACAAAACTCAAGAACAATTCCAAATCTTCAAAAAGTTGTTGAAGGTTCAACCGTTGACACATGGTTTGCTTTTAATGATGGAGAACAAACAGATACTATTATTAACACACCAGGTGGCGGAACAAGAGCTGTTACAGTTGAGTGCGAGCATCCTGAAGCAGTTTTAGATTTCTTTAACTTTATGATTTCTGAAAACGATTCAATGGCTCCTGTTCAAGCGTTTAATTATGATATAGTTGGAAGAGAAAGTATTTTTGAAGAAAACTATACAGTTCTTGGCGATAAATTTGTTACAGATTTAAGCCCAACAGTTCTTTCGGGTGAAGCAGCAGTTAATCGTTCAATTATGATTTCTTACAATACTGTAGGAGGTTTCACAGGTTCTTTGGATGCTGATGGTGCAGTTGAATATGCTGAACTCAGAGTTGAAAACGGAACCGTTCCATCAGACTTGTTTATTAAAGACCTTGAAGCAGTTCTAGAGCATTATGAGTACAATGACTTGCAAATCAGTGGTCCTGTTTATGCAGAATATTGGACAGATATCAAAACATTCTGGGATGAAACTAAAGTTGGTATCATCAGTGGAACAATGGATATCAGTGCTTTTGACGATTTTGTAAATTACTTCTATGATAGTAACGGTCAAGCGATAATTGATGAAATTACAGCAATGAACGCTGTTTCTTAAATCAAAGCTAGACAAAATATATTATTAGTGTTATAATATCATACATCAACAATAAAAGTAGGGAGTGGTCTTGACCATGGCGATTATAGGTAATTTCTTATCTATGCCAATTTAATCATGACTGCTCCTTGTTTGTTTATTCAAATATATAAAAAGGATAGTGAAAACATGTCTAAAGATTATTTTTCAAAGCAATACTCAAAAATTGATATTAACGTGAAATCCAATTTTACTGGCAATCCATTTGACAAAAACATTTGTTGCAGTATCAAAAAGCCTAACGGCACAGAGTTTACAATAAAAGCTTTTTACAACGGAGAAAACAACTACATTTCAAGAGTGTATACAGATGAAATAGGAATGTATTCATATAATATAACAGAAGAAAATAAAACGTTAGAGAGTGGGGAAATAAACTGCGAGAAAAGTACGGAAAATTACCTTCATGGAAAATTGGTGAAATCTTCTGACAACAAAAAAGCAGTATATGCAGATGGAACTGCTTATAATATGCTTGGGTTTGAAGTTGACTGGCTTTTCCTTTTAGACGACGAAGAAAAAGACTTTCCCAAAGCTCGTGTGTTAATTGACACAATAAATAAATATAAATTCAACATGACTGTTGTAAGTCTTTATGCAAGGAATGTAACATGGGCGCAGGGAATAGGAGGATATAACACGCAGTATGATTTTTCTGACCCAAAACAAGGTCCATTTTTGTTTAATGGTGATGAAACAGATTTTTCAATGCTCGATGTTGAGTTCTTTAAACGTGTCGATAAAATCATGGAACATATGTTAGAAAAAGAAATTGTGTGCCATTTAATGATATATGTTTGGAATAAATTTGTCACATGGCCAAAGTTGTTCTCGCAAGAGGATAATCGTTTTTACTCCTATGTTATCGACCGATATCAGGCTTATCCCAATTTAATTTGGGACGTTTCTAAAGAGGCTCTGTCATATGGAACAGTCACATCTGATGATATTTATAACAAGTGTAAATATGTTAAAGAAAATGACGTGTATGGTACGCTGACAACTGTTCATGATTCAGGTTTTTGCTCAAAACACTCTGATGTGATTGACATTCATTCCACACAAAATTGGGAGTTTAGTTTGCAACAAGGAATGCTTGACATAATCAATCAAGGTAAGAATAACATTATTTGTAATGTTGAGCATGGTGGTTATGAAAAAGGGATTTTTGATGGGTTTCATGGTGCGTACGATGACCCGATTGTGTGCTTGGAGAGAAATTATATTTGTATGTTTTTAGGGCTGTACACTGTTTACTACTGGCAAAACACTTCGTGGAATATAGTGGTTTGGGACATGGAAAGTTTGTCGGAAAGAAATAGGCCAAAACTACATTACTATAAATATATGGCTGAATACATGGAGAGAATAAAGTTTGATAAGTTAAGAGTTTGTGAAGATTTCAAAATGAGAAAATTTGTGCTTGAAGATGATGAATTTTACTATATCATGAAACCAACGGGAATGAAATACATCACATTTTGGAAACTCAATGCGCCAATTGGCAGTGAAATTGAGTGGTTTAGACCGCTTGAAAATGAATATGTAACAACAATACTAACTGAGTTTGATAGAACATATGGTGTTCCGTCGCCGTGGGACAATGAAATTGCGGTGGCTAAAATTAAAAAACCTTAAAAATTTATAGTTGTCTTGTGTATAACTCAAAAAAGAAAAGGTGTGTAACGAAACTAATTCTTCGCTACACGCCTTTTTTGATTTCAACTAAGTCTATCGCTTTCTAAATTGAAGATGCAGTCTGCAATATTCATGCTGGACTTTCGGTGAGATACCATCACAATGGTTTTATCGGTATTTCCTTTTAGGGAATTCAGTATTACAGCCTCGTTCAGGCTGTCTAAATTGCTGGTTGGCTCGTCAAGCAAAATCAGCGGTGCAGTGTGTAAAAATGCCCTTGCAATGCCAAGTCTTTGCTTTTCACCTCCGGAAAGAGTGTCGCCCAATTCGCCAATTTGAGTTTGATATCCCTGTGGAAGTGTTTCAATAAATTCATGAACAGAAGCCTTTTTTGCGGCAGCCACAACTTGTTCCGAAGTTGCATCTAAGTTAGCGATTTTAAGATTGTTTTCAATGCTGTCGTTAAACATGTGTGTTTCTTGAGTAACAAAACTCATGTTGTCCCTAAGGCTTTTTGTGTTGATTTTTTTAAGGTTTTCGCCCGAAATTAACACCTCGCCCTGTTGCACGTCCCAAAAACGCATAATCAGTTTTAGAATTGTAGATTTACCACTGCCCGATTTCCCCATAATTCCAAGGATTTGATTTTTTTTGATATCAAGAGAAAAATCTTCGAGTATTTTTTTGCTGTCATAGGTAAAAGAGACGTTTTTAAGTTCACATTTTTCAAAAGTGATATTAGCTGAGTTTTCAACTTCTTCTACAATAGGAGTGTCGTCCAAAATGTCTAACACTCTGTTACCGCTTGCGATTGTTTGTGTTAGTCCTGCGCCTAAATTTGCCGTTGCAGTGACTGCTCCAAAAGAAGAAAACAGCACCATTGTGGGGATTATAACTGCATGGGTTTCGATTAAGTTTAAACTGAAAAGAGTAGCAGAGGTGAACAGCATTGCAGTGCAGAAAAACAGTATAATTAAGTTTGTCAATGCTGAAGTTTTCCCAATTTGCTTTTTGATTTTTTCGTTTGATTTCTCCATAGTTTCGGACAATTCACGGATTTTTTCTTTGCGTTTTTCAGCAAACCCAAATTGAAGAATTTCCTTTGTTCCTCTTAAACTGTCAAGGAAGAAAGTGTTTAAATCGCCCACCCTTTTTCTGTGCAAATCTCCACTAAGCTTGCTTTTCTTCGACATAAATATTGGCAGGAAAACTCCCAAAGCAAGGTGGCTTATCAATGCAATTAATCCCAAAAGGATATTAAATGAGGAGATAAAAACGATGATGATACACGAGGTAATCAGTGCAATGCAAACAGGTGAAACAGTGTGAGCGTAGAACACTTCTAAAAGTTCAATGTCGGAGGTGATTATGGATACTAAATTCCCTCTGTCTGCAGAGTCAAGCTTTGCTGGGGCTAGTTTTCGCAAAGCTGTGAATACTTTATCTCGAATTAAAGCTAAGAGTTTAAAAGCAATGAAGTGATTGCAATACTGCTCGATATAATGCAAAATTCCACGCAAAACGGCAATTGCACCGATGATAATAAAAAGAGTTCCAAGCGAATTTGTGTCTTGTTTCATTATGTCCAGAATTGCATAGCCACCCAAAACCGAGATGAAACTGGCGCAGAAAAAACCGAGACAACCCATAATTATAGCAATAGACATTACCCCTGCAAGTGGTCGCACCAGCTTGAGGAGCCTTGACATTACATTAATAGTGCTTCTCTTAGTCATGGTCGCTCACCTCCTCGTGGTTTTCTAGTTTCTGCTGAGAACTCCAAATTTGTTCGTACTTTCCGTTTGTTAAAAGTAGGTCGTTGTGCCTGCCTTTTTCCACTAGATTTCCATTGTCTAAAACATAGATTAAATCAGAGTTCACCACATTGGCAAGCCTGTGAGAAATTAAGATTACAGTTTTGGTTTTTGCAAGCTTATGCATGATTTTAATAATATTATTTTCACTTTCAACATCAATATTACTTGTTGCCTCGTCAAAAATATATATGGAACTGTCGTGGAGTAGCGCACGTGCAAGTGCTAATCTTTGGCATTGCCCACCGGAAAGATTGCTACCTCTTTCTGCAACAATTGTGTCTAGCCCGTCTTCTTCTTTGACGAAATCGGATAAGTTAACATCGTCTAAAACTTTCCAAAGTTTCTGCTCGTTTGCGCCTTTGTCTCCCATTAATAAATTATCACGAACAGTGCCTTTGAAAAGATAACTGTTTGCACTGATTAAGGTGACGTGCTCGAATAGGCTATGCTTGCTGATTTCACTCAGTTCGCTAGAGCCAATTGTCACGCTCCCGATGTAATCTATGTTTATTCCGCTTAAAATCCCAGCGATTGTTGATTTCCCACATCCGCTTTTGCCCACAATGGAAATGAAACTATTTTGTGGAATGTCGATTGTGATATTGTGTAAAACCTCTTTTTCGCTGTCGTATGAATAAGAAAGCTTATTGAGAAGTATATGGGTAGTGTCAATTTTTTTTGTCTTTTCAGAAGCTTCTTCAATGTCCAGCAATGAAAAAATTTTCTTTGCAGCAGACATTCCATTCATTGCAATGTGAAAAAAACTCCCAAGAATTCTAAGTGGTAAAAAGAAATCTGCGCACAGCATAATTATGGTAAAACAGCTAGAGAAAGAGATGTTTCCTGCAGAATATTCCAGTGCAGAAAAAATAACGCCCAATGCAGCACCTCCGTATGCGATTATGTCCATGACAATTATGGAGTTGAGTTGCATAGAGAGAACTTTCATTGTGATAATTCTGAAACGCTCAGCCTGTTTGTTCATTTGTTTGTGCTTGAATTCGTCAGAGCTGTAAATTTTAAGGGTGTTGAGTCCTTGAAGATTTTCAAGGAAATTGTCTGCTAGTCCAACGTATTCACCCCAATACTTAGCAAGCAATTTTTTTGCAAATTTTTGTATTGCTACTATAGAAATTGGGATTAAAGGCACGCAAATAAACAGAATGATTGCAATTTTAAAGCTGAGGGTAGAGACTACAGCAAACAAAATCAGTGGAGCTATCATCGCATAAAAAAACTGCGGAAGATAACTGCCAAAGTATGTTTCCAGTTGTTCAACTCCCTCTACCGAAATCTGCAATAATTCTGCTGTGGAAATTTTTCTGTTGTACTTATTTCCAAGCTTAATAACCTTGTCGTATATTTTTCCTCTTAATATTGTCTTTACCGATTTTGAGGCAAGATAACTTTGGGCACTTGCGAGATAAACGAAAGAAACCCTGATGGCAATGCAAATAAGCACAATTCCTAGATAAGTTAAAAAGGACTGAGTGTTTATTTTGGAATAAAATAATTCACCCAGAAAAAAACCGATGCTAAACATCATGACAATGTTTGAGGCGAGCGAGGTAATCTGCAAAATTACATTCCTCGTGACATGAGGCATAGCGTCGGGGACAGTTTTTATCAAACGTTTATCAATCATAAATATATCCTTTGCGCCCCTATTACACAAAAGTTATGGCAATAGGGGGAGTTCCGTGTTTTGCAAGTTATAGCAAGCAGATATTAGTTTTTTATGCTCCATGATATGCCGTTTGCGCCATCAACCACAACAACATTTTTAGCATTTAATTCATCACGAATTCTATCGGCTTCAGCCCAGTTTTTCTCTGACCTTGCCTTTGTTCTTTCGCTAAGCAAGGCTTCGATTTCATCAATTTTTTCTTGCGAGAGACCAAAAGTAGCATCTTCTTTTTCTTTGATTAAATCTAAGCACAGCACTTCATCAAAACTCTTAATAACTGCAAGCTTTGTTGCACTGCAAATGTTTTCTTTTAGCAAATCGTAAATCAGAGTAATCCCCATAGAGCTTGAAAGGTCGTTTCCAACAGATTCAATGAATTTGTTTTTCCAGTTTTGAACTTCGTTTTGGTCAATTTCTCCCTCGTCTGAAAGAGTGGAAATTTTAGAAACCAGTTTGTCATATGCTTGAGTAGCGTTGTCTAGACTTTCATATGAGAAAGCAAGTGGTCTTCTGTAGTGGCTTTGTAGGCAGAAAAATCTGTAAGCCACTGGGTTGTAATTTTTTTCTTCAAGCAGAGAAACTGTTAAGAAATCGCCTTTTGATTTGCTCATTTTTCCTCTGGCATCGTTTAGGTGAAGCACATGGAACCAATAGTTGCACCATTTGTGTCCAACATATGCCTCGCTTTGAGCAATTTCGTTAGTGTGATGTGGGAAAGCGTTGTCAATTCCTCCGCAGTGAATGTCTAAGTCTTCGCCAAGGAATTTCATTGACATCGCAGAGCACTCAATGTGCCAACCCGGATATCCAACTCCCCACGGGCTCTCCCACTTTAGTTCTTGTTCATCGAATTTGGACTTAGTAAACCAAAGAACAAAGTCGGCATTATTTTTTTTGTTGCTGTCAAGCTCAACATCGTCTCTCACAGCAGTTACTAAATCTTCTTGTGAAAAATTTCCGAAAGCATAATAATTTTCAAGTTTTGAAGTGTCAAAATACACATTCCCTCCAGCAATATAGCCAAAGCCTTTTTCGATTAAAGTTGAGATTAACTCGATGTATTCAGGAATACAAGAGGTTGCAGGAACACAAATTTCAGGCTTCGTGATGTTGAGTTTTTCGCAATCTTTAAAAAATGCCTGCGTATAATAATCTGCAATTTGCATCACAGTTTTTTTCTCTCTTTTTGCACCTTTAAGCATTTTATCCTCGCCCGTGTCTGCGTCGCTTGCAAGGTGTCCAACGTCAGTAATGTTCATCACACGCTTAACGTTATATCCCGAATAACTCATGTATTTTTCCAAAAGGTCTTCCATTATATAGGTGCGTAAATTTCCAATATGTGCGTAATGATACACTGTTGGTCCACAAGTGTACATTTTAACTGTGTCCTCTTGTAGTGGTACAAAATCTTCTTTTTTTCCTGTCAGCGAATTAAATAGTTTCATATTATTGTCCATCCTCTCTTGATAAACCGCAACGTTTTGAGCGATTTTTGCGTTGCGAGTTAGCTCGCATTTAGCAAAATTTGAGTAGCGAGACTTAAAAGCGCAAAACTTGCTGTTTGAAAATTTATTTTCAAACTAATGCTCCATTTTTTATCGTTTTGATTTTATCAATTCATGTCTAATTTATCTTCTTGGTTTTGTTCAATGTCGTCACAACTTACATTCAACTTGATTTGCATATTCTCGATTATTGTTCTCAATGCGCAAAGTTCTTGTGCTGTTGGGTCTGTGATGTGAATGTGGTCGAGTTCAGTGTTGACTTTTTTGTCAGCTCTTTTTACAATTTTGGCAGGAACTCCGACAGCGGTTGAGTCGCTTGGAACCTCCTTTAGAACCACTGCGCCAGCTGCAACACGTGCATTGTCGCCAACTTTAAAAGGTCCTAAAACCTTTGCACCAGAGCCGATTAGCACGTTGTCACCCAATGTGGGGTGTCTTTTTCCGTGTTCTTTTCCTGTTCCTCCAAGTGTAACTCCTTGATAAATGGTGCAGTTGTCGCCGATTTCAGTTGTTTCGCCAATTACTACCCCCATTCCGTGGTCGATAAATAGATTTTTACCTATTGTAGCCCCAGGGTGAATTTCAATCCCTGTTTTTCTTCTCGCACGTTGGGAAATCCACCTTGCAATGAACTTATGGTTTCGTTTATAAAACCAGTTTGCTTTTCTGTAGGAGCGCACAGCCTTAAATCCCGAGTACAAAAAATAAACTTCTAAACGGGACCTTGCTGCTGGGTCACGCTGCATAATAGCGTCAATTTCAAGTTTTATTTTCTTAAACATAATAAATTATCTCCAAAAAAACACCCTCGTATGGTAATGACCACACGAAGGCGACTAGTCGCGGTTCCACTTCGATTTATATCTTTTCAGCCGTAACGAGGCAAAGTTGAAAATCAACTTAAACGTACAAATATACTAAAGAATTTCTTTTTCCACTTGTCTGCTAGCGAGTGCATTTCTGCGGTACAAACTCAAAGGGGCTTTCAGCCGTGACCCCCACTCTCTATTAAGTTGCAGTCGCTTACTTCTCTCGATACGCATTTGACTATTTGAATGTATAATATTATACTATACATTATATATTATACACGTAATAATGTGACTTGTAAAGAAAAATTTCTTTTGTTTTTATTTAATATAGAAAATCAGCAACAAGTAACTAATATAGTCATTAATATAACAAAGCCCTCTATGATTCCTCATAAAAGGCTTTGTTTAATAGTTTAATGAAAAAGGTCAATTAATCTGCTTTGTCAAATGACATTCCTTGGTTTGAAACTAATTTTCCGTCTTCTATTTTAAATGTGTCTTGAGCAGTGTCGCCGATTTTTTCGTAAATTGATAATTCATCGCCATCAATTTGCCATTCACCATTGATAGTAGCTGCTTCAAATCCAGATTTTAGCTCTTCTTTTGCAACTTCAATTGTTGCGTCGATGAATTCATCCCATGTCATCCCTTGGTTTTCTTTGATGTAATCTTCGAACTCGTCTTCTGTTAGTTCAGCTGATTCCATAGTGTCAGCTTTTACTTGATCGAAAACTTCTATAAAATTATCAATAAGAGCGTCTTCATCTTCGAGGCTTCCAACAAGTTGATAAGTGTTGTCGTCTTTAAATTCAAGAGTAACAATTGTAGTGTATTCAATTGAGTAACCTTGCATATCTCTTGTATCAGACATTGAAGTCTCCCATTTTCCTATAAAATTGTTTGTGCTTTGGCAACCAGCAAATGCTATAGTCATAAATAGCATTACTAGTACAGCGGTAAAAGTTTTTTTCATAATTTTAGTTCCCTTTCATTTTTAAACCAGTTATAATATTGGTAGTTATTATATCACATATTTTGCTGTTTGTCAAATCTTACAAAAACATACATTGGTTTTTGTGAAATTGCAACATGAATTATTTCTTTATTAGAATAATTTTGCTAGTTTGGTTAAATAATTAACAATATTTTTTTGTGAAAAGAATTGAGCTTGATATGACAATATTTTCTTGACAAACGTTAAAAACAGGTTTAAAATTAAATGTGACAGAGAATTAATATATATTCTATAATAGAACAATAAAGAAAGGTTTGTCGAGGTATGTTGAAAAGTGTTATTGCTATACCTTTGACTTGGATTTAAGAATGAGAAAGAAGTTTATGGACAAAGATTTTTTGCTGAAAGGCGAAACTGCAAGGTTGTTGTATAATCGTTATGCGCAAAAAATGCCAATTATTGATTATCACTGCCATATCAATCCAAAAGAAATTGCAGAAAATAGGCAATATACAAATCTATACGAGCCATGGTTAGAGGGTGACCACTACAAATGGCGTCAAATGAGATCAAATGGAATTGATGAGTCGCTAATCACAGGGAAGGACACAGCTCCTTACCAAAAGTTTTTTGCATATGCTCAAACTCTTGATAAGGCTATTGGAAACCCTATTTATCATTGGTCACATTTAGAACTACAAAGATATTTTGATTTTGAAGGCAGACTTGGAGAAAACACTGCTATGCAAGTGTGGGACGATTGTAATGCAAAACTTGGCTGGAAAACACATTCGGTTAGGGGTTTGATTGAGCAATCTAAAGTCGTTTTGATTGGAACAACCGACGACCCTATTGACAGCCTTGAATACCACAAGGCTATTGCAGCAGATAAGAAATTCAAACCAAAAGTGATTCCATCGTGGAGACCTGATAAAGCTGTTAACGCTAATCTTTCCGGTTATACTGAATACATTTCAAAACTTTCAGAAGTTTCTGGTGTTGAAGTGGTTGACTTTGACACACTTTGTCTAGCTCTTTCTAATAGACTTGATTTCTTCTGTGCGCACGGTTGTCTTGCAAGTGACCATGGTCTTGACGGAGCTGTTTATTCACGCACCTCAGGTGGGGATTTGAACTTTATCACAAAAAAAGCTCTTTATGGAAGGGACTTAACAGAAGAGGAAGTTGCTAAGTATAAAACAGAGTTACTTCTTTTCTTGGGTCGTGAGTATGCAAAGAGAAATATTGTTATGCAAATTCATTTTGGCGCAATGAGAAACACCAACAGCAAAAAGTTTGCTCAATTAGGCCCTGATACAGGCTATGACTGCATGGGAAACACTGTTGATGGTTTAACTTTAACAAAATTCCTTGATGCGTTGGAGTCGACAGGCGAATTGCCAAAGACTATTTTGTATTCAATTAATGAAAATGATAATCAAATGCTTGGCACTGTAATCGGCGCATTTCAAGGAGTTGGAGTTGCAGGAAAAGTTCAACATGGTTCAGCTTGGTGGTTTAATGACACGCTAGAGGGAATGGAAAGACAGATAAAAAGTCTTGCTAATCTTTCCCTTTTAGGTAATTTTATTGGAATGCTTACAGATTCAAGAAGTTTTCTATCCTACACTCGTCATGAGTATTTCAGAAGAATTTTGTGCAATGTTATTGGCGAATGGGTTGACAATGGCGAATTACCATATGATACGGAATGGCTTGGCAAAATTGTTTGCGATATCTGCTATTATAATGCGAAAAATTTCTTTGGTTTTGATATTAAATAAATCGAAAACCGTCGTGAAATAAAAAATCCACGACGGTTTTGTTTGTTTAAATTATGCCAAACTTCTGACAATTTCCGCACTGTCTCTTGCAATCATCAATTCTTCATCGGTGCATATCGCAAGGGTTTTAACTGCTGAATCTTCTGAAGAAAAATCGTTAATATCAAGTCCACGAACACGGTTTTTATCCAAATCAAGTTTAATTCCCAAAAATTCAAGGTTTTCACATATTTCTAACCTGATATCAGCGTCTTTTTCGCCTATTCCACCTGTGAAAATAACAGCATCAAGACCACCCATAACAGCAGCATAAGCGCCTATGTATTTTTTAACATGATAGCACATCATTTCGTTTGCAAGTTTTGCTCTTTCGTGTCCTTGTGCAACTGCACTAACAATGTCACGACTGTCAGAGGAAAGACCTGAAACACCAAGTAAACCAGCTTGTTTATTAAGAATGTCGCTCATCTCGCTTGCTGTGAGGCCTAGTTTTTCTTGAAGATGAAGAATTGCACCAACGTCAACGTCTCCGCAACGAGTTCCCATAACAAGACCTGCGATAGGTGTAAATCCCATAGAAGTGTCTACAGAACGTCCGCCGTCAATTGCAGTTACAGAAGAGCCGTTTCCGAGATGGCAAGTGATGATTTTTAACTCTGATATAGGTTTGCCTAAGTAATCTGCCGCTACACTTGCAACATATTTATGGCTTGTGCCATGAAAACCATATCTTCTTACACCATGTTGCTCATAAAAATCATATGGGAGCGCATACATGTAAGCTTTTGGGGGAATTGTTACATGGAAACCTGTGTCAAAAACTGCGATGTTTGGAACGTCTTTTCCAAAAACATCAAAGGAGCTTTTAATTCCTGAAACCATAGCAGGAGTGTGAAGAGGTGCAAAAGGTGCGAGTTTTTCAATCTCGTAAAGAACCTCGTCATTAATCAGTGCACTTTGCTTGAATTTATCTCCACCGTGACCAATTCTGTGGCCAATTGCTTTAACTTCGCTAATATCGTTAATGATAGCGGTTGTTCCTGAAGTTATTATCTTTAACATTTCAAACAGTGCATCTCTGTGTGTTTTAATTTCCACTTCAAAAATAGTGGAATTTCCGTTTGCGCTGTGTTTTATAAAGCTATTTTCAATGCCTATTCTCTCACAATTTCCTTTGCATAGCGCGTTTTCATTTTCCATATCAATCAGCTGATATTTTAATGAACTTGAACCGCAATTAATTACCAATACGAGCATTATTTTGTCCATCCTTTATTATGTTGAAATTCTGTTCAACTCTAAGTTTTTTAAGTTTTCAGAATTAAATATTAACACTATTTACTCAATGTGTCAAGAAGAAATTGAGTTTAGTTTCTATTATAGTGTAATATTTTTTTAAATCAGTTCAAAATTGTGAGTTTTAGCAGATTTTCTATCTATATAAAGCGAATAAGTTAAAAGGGAGGCAAAGAAAATTGCGGTGGCAAGCACCGCAATAAATCAAAAACTAGCTTATTTATTATTTCTGTCCGTAGTATGAATTTTCCCCATGCTTTCTGAAATAGTGCTTGTCCTGAAGTTCTTGTGGAGCTGGTTTTACATCGGGATTAAGTCTTTCGCACCTTGCAGACATTTTCGCAACTTCTTCAAGAACAACAGAATTGTGGACAGCGTCATTTGCGTTTTTTCCCCAAGTAAATGGACCGTGGTTTTTACACAAAACAGCTGGAGTTGCGATGTAGTCTCTGTTCTTAAAATGCTCGGCAATTAGCTTTCCTGTGTTTTTTTCATAGTCAGTTTCAATCTCTTCTTTTGAAAGGCTCCTGACACAAGGAACGTCTCCGTATATATAGTCTGCGTGAGTAGTTCCATAGCACGGGATATCTCGCCCGGCTTGCGCAAAACTTGTTGCCCATGAAGAGTGGGTGTGAACTATTCCACCGATTTTGGGGAAAGATTTATATAGCATTGCATGAGTGGCAGTGTCGGAGGAGGGGTTTAGTTCTCCCTCGATTTTATTTCCGTCTAAGTCAACTACTACCATTTGCTCCCATGTGAGTTTGTCGTATTCTATTCCACTGGGTTTGATTACAAAAAGTCCGCTTTCTCTGTCTATTCCACTGGCATTTCCCCAAGTGAATGTGACAAGTCCGTATTTTGGCAAAAGCAAATTTGCATTAAATACATCACGTTTTAGTTGTTCAAGCATGATTTCCTCCGTTTTGGTTTTATGGTTTTGGAGTGAATTAATCTATCGAGTTTACAGCCGCTTTTTCGATTTCCAACCCTTTTACGTACTTATCTATGAATTTTGTAAACCCTTCTATTTCGCTTTTGTTTGCCATGACAGTGTTAATTTCGCTGTTAGCGAAAACTTTAGAGTTTAAATAGCTTGCAAAATCAAGATTACTGTCTTTTTCTACACAATAATCAGCAAGCACTGCAATTCCCCATGCGCCGCCCTCGCCTGCTGTTTCCATAACCGAAACAGGGATTTTAACTGCAGAAGACATTATGCGTTGACCGACTTCACGAGCCTTGAAAAATCCTCCGTGCCCTAAGAGTTTGTCAATGCTTACGTCTTCGTCATCTAAAATATCAATTCCAAGTTTAAGTGTTGCCACAGCAGAGTAAAGAATCGATTTTGCAAAATTAGCAAAAGAGAAATCAGAGTTCACTGAACGGACGAGAAGTGGTCTGCCCTCTGAAAGCTTTGTTATTGGCTCGCCGGAAAAATAGTTATAAGAAATAATTCCACCTGCGTCTACTTCACCTTTTAAAGCCTCGTAAAACAGGGTGTCAAGTGCTTGGTAAATTGTGCAAGGGTTACCAAGTGCAACAGAGAATTCCTTAAAAATTTGAGCCCATGCATCAATATCAGAAGAACAATTGTTGCAGTGAACCATCGCAACAGGGTTGCCCGAAGGAGTGGTTACCATGTCGATTTCTTCGTAAACTTTTGTTAGCTCTTTTTCAAGGACTATCATCGCAAAAATCGAAGTTCCAGCAGAAACATTTCCTGTTCTCTCGCTTATACTGTTTGTTGCAACCATGCCGGTTCCTGCATCGCCTTCCGGTGGGCACATTGGAATTCCACTTTCAAGATTTCCGCTAGGGTCGATTAGTCTTGCGCCCTCCTCAGTTAAAAATCCTGCATTTTCGCCGGCTTTAAGCACTTTTGGAAAAATATCTCTGAAACTCCAGTTGAATTTTCCTTTTATAATCTCGTGGAATTTGTCTATCATGGATTCGTTAAAATCAACAGTGTTGCTGTCGATTGGGAACATTCCCGAAGCTTCGCCAACACCCATAACTCTCTTTCCTGTAAGTTTGTGGTGAATGTGACCTGCAAGCGTGGTTAGGTAATCAATGTCTTGAACACAGCTATCTCCGTCTAAAATCGCTTGATAAAGATGTGCAATACTCCACCTGTGCGGAATGTTAAAGTTGAATTCTTTTGTCAAGAACTCTGCAGCTTCACCTGTGTTGGTGTTTCTCCATGTTCTGAACTCTGCTAGCTGATTACCATCTTTGTCAAAAGGTAAATACCCATGCATCATTCCCGAAAATCCTATGGCTTTAAGCTTTTTAAGCTCCACTCCATATGTAGATTTAAGTTTTTCGCAAAGTTTTTTGTAGCTGTTTCTAATACCCTCCCACGCGTCCTCCAAACGATATGTCCAAAGGCCGTTTTCAAAACTATTTTCCCAGTCATGACTGCCAGAGGAAATAACTTTGAAGTTATCGTCGATTAGGACTGCTTTAATCCTTGTTGAACCTAGTTCAATACCAAGAACGCCTTTTCCGTTTTCTATGAATTCTTTCATTTTAACATCGTTCCTTTCTCGAAATTGTACCATTTTGCTATAAGAGGCACAAAATTCTTTTTTCTTTTCAATACAATATATTAGCCAAATCCATATAAAACGAACCGCACCCGAAATAATCATTTTGTGCACGCTAAAGACATCAAGTGATTTAAAAAAGGGTGCGGTTTATATAGATTCTGCAAACCACACAATTTGCGTGGGGCTAAACAAAAAATGAGTAGATATGTTTTGTCTTGTAGTGTTGCGCATTTTTTAGCACAAGGTGAATTTCGAAAAATTAAAGTATAATAAAGCAAATTAAAAGAAACAATCTGGGTGTTTGCAACACTTTACTCACATAATTCAAACTGTTTTAAACTCGTTATTTATCTTTTCTTAATTTTTCAAAAAAATCTCTTAGTAAATTGGAACTCTCTTCTTGCATAAACCCTCTGAAAATTTCGGGTCTATGATTGAATTTGAGTTGAGATAGATTGATAACACTTCCTAAACAACCCGAAGTTTCATCATGAGCTGCAAAAATAATTCTGTTGATTCTAGAGTTGATTGCAGCCCCTATACACATAGGACAAGGCTCGAGGGTTACATATAAATTCGCACCCGTCAGCCTCCAAGAACCCATCGCTTCACATGCCATTTTGATTGCCAAAATTTCCGCATGTGCAGTTGGGTCGTTGCCTTTTTCTCTTTTGTTGTATCCATGTCCTATAATGTCTCCGTTTAGTTCAACGAGAGCTCCAACAGGAACTTCACCTTCGCTATAAGCTTTCCGCGCAAGCCGAAGACACTCTGACATGAATTTTTTGTTCGGTAAAAATTCCGTTTTCATATCAGAGTCATTGTGATATCTGAGTCACGTATATTGCCATACCCGTGCAGATGATTAGTAAAATGATTGTAGAGGGATTAAAAATTGCAGCGGAAATTTTATCACCCGTTTTAAGAAATCTATATTTTTGGTTTTTTGGCAATTTAATTTGCTTTGTAGCAATTAATATAATCAATGATATTAAACCAAGAAGTATAAGTCCGTAGAAAATCGCATTGTTAAGCACGATGTTCAAAGGATTATCTACACCTAAATGGGCAGATAACATTGAAAGCACGCAAGCGGTGAAGTTATTGATGAAATGAACTGCAACTGCATACCAAAGATTAGAAGTTTTCACATAGATATAGCCAATCATTATTCCCATAATCATGGTAACAAAAATTGAAACGACACTGATGTGTAAAATTCCGAATAGGAAAGCAGAAAAAACTATTGCGAATACATCGCCAAATCTTCTGAGTTTTGTAAGAACAACGCCTCTTAGAACCAACTCTTCTACTAAGGATGGAACAACAGCAACTGCAAGGATATAAAAGAAAGAACCCAGTAAATCTGTTGGCGCTGTAAATTCAGGAGTGTCAAGATTTAAACCATTATCATCTAGTAAATCCATTATCCAATAAGCTGGAATGTTGAGGAAAAATCCCATTCCAGCGCCAGCGAGAACATAAAGAAACGCGTTGCTTTTTGCTTTTTTGAATAATAAAATATCGCTAAAACGTTCGTTTTTTCTCCGCATATAGATAAGAAAAGGCAGACCTAATCCCAAAAAAGTGGTGACGGCCGTAAATGAATATAGTACATCAAGAGATGTGTAGTAGTCGTAATTGGAATTTGCTGTATAAGCAATAAACCCAATAAGGAATAATAACAATGTTCCAACTACTGAAGCAACAAAAAAGAAAATCAAAGTCAAACTTAGACCCCCGGTAATTCGGGAGATGTCTTTTTTTGCTAGCTTTTTTCTGGAAATATATCCATATTCTGGAGTAAAGACTATTTGGTCTTCAAAGGGCGGCTGCCGCTGCTCAGTGTTGTAATACATTTTTGGCTATTCCTTTCACATTAAACTGCAAATATTGTTAGAAAATTCAACAGGGTCATCAATTTCAAGCCCCTCAATTAAAAGTGCTTGGGTGTAAAGCAATTGTGCGTATAACTTAACTTTGTCTTTGTCACTGCTAAAATAATTAACAAGAGAAGCGAAAACCTTGTGGTCAGGGTTAATCTCAAGAACTCTTTCGGCTTTGATTTTATCGCTGTTTGGCATTGAATTGATAACTTTTTCCATTTCAATGCTGATGTCGCCTTGTGAAGAAAGGCAAACAGGGTGAGATTTTAACTTTGATGATAAAATTACATTGCTGACTTTGTCGTTTAAGCTCTCTTTAAGGTAATCCAACAATTCTTTGTTGTCATTTTTCTTTTGTTCTGCTTCTTTTTTCTCTTCTTCGGTCTCTAAGCCGAGGTCTTCTGTGGAAATGTTCTTGAATTTTTTGCCCTCGTACTCCCCGAGCATTTTAAGAGCAAATTCGTCAACATTATCTGTTAAATATAGTATCTCAAAACCTTTATCTTTTACTAATTCAGTTTGAGGTAAAAGTGAAATTCTTTGTGTTGATTCGCCACAGGCATAGTAAATATCTTCTTGCCCTTCTTTCATTCTTTCGAAATACTCTTTGATTGTTGTGAGTTTTTCTTCAAGAGAAGATGTAAAAAGCACTAAGTCTTTTAAAGCGTCTTTGTTTGCACCATACTCTTGATAAATGCCAAATTTCAGCTGAAGCCCGAAAGACTTAAAGAAATCTTCGTATTTTTCTCTGTCGTTTTGCAACATGGACTTTAATTCTGAAGAGATTTTTTTCTCAAGACGAGTAGCAATCATTTTAAGTTGTCTGTCGTGTTGTAGCATTTCTCTTGAAATGTTAAGTGACAAATCTTGAGAATCGACCAAACCTTTAACGAAGCTGAAATAATCAGGGAGTAAGTCTCCACATTTCTCCATAATCATAACGCCACTTGCATATAATTGCAAGCCTTTTTCATATTCTCTTGTGTAATAATCCATTGGAGCGGACTTTGGAATAAAGAGCATTGCATTAAAAGTTGAAGCACCCTCTGTAGAAGTTCTGATAACTCTTATCGGGTCTTGCCAGTCGAAGAATTTTTCTTTGTAGAAACTGTTGATTTCTTCTTCGCCTGTTTCAGCTTTTGATTTTTTCCAAATAGGAATCATGCTGTTCAAAGTAACTTCTTCTTGGTAATGGTCATATTCGCCTTCTGCACCCTCTTTTGGCTTAACTCTTTCCATGCTCATTTTAATAGGGTAGCGAATGTAATCTGAATATTTTTTTACGAGACCTTGAATTTTATATTGTTCTATAAACTCATTATAATTCTCGTCCTCGGTACTTTCTTTAAAATAAATGGTAATCTCGGTTCCGACTGAATCCTTTTCGGCTTCTTCGATTGTATAGCCCTCAACTCCTTGTGATTCCCATAAATTCGCTGTATCGCTACCAAAAGATTTGCTCAAAACAGTCAGCTTGTCTGCTACCATAAATGCTGAATAGAAACCTACTCCGAATTGACCTATGATATCTATTTCTTCTTTTTTATCGCTGTTTGTTTTAAAATCAAGCGACCCACTTTTTGCGATTACACCCAGATTGTTTTCAAGCTCTTGTGCTGTCATTCCAATTCCGTTGTCACAAATTTTAAGGGTTCTGTTTTCTTTGTCAATAACAAGATTAATGCTAAAATCGTCTCTTGAGAGTCCTGTAATACCCTCGTTTAATGATTTATAATAAAGTTTATCCAAAGCGTCGCTTGCATTGGAAATTAACTCACGCAAGAAAATCTCTTTGTGCGTATAAATCGAGTTAATCATTAAATCCAGTATTCTTTTTGACTCAGTTTGAAATTGTTTCATTTTTTATCGTCCTTTCTCGGAATTGTGCCGTTTAATTTTAAATAAATTTGTAGTTTACCTCCAAAGGCACAAACGCATAGCCTGAAAATTTATGTTCAGGCTAAACCTTCCTTTTCAATATATCTCAGTACAGTATATATTATTATTGTGAAAAAAATGTGAATATTTTTAAAAAAAATCTTTCATAAGTAAGGAAATTGTGTTAGAATATTAATTGCGCAACTTAAAATGAAAATGAGTGTTCATTAATAAGAAAGATGGTTAATTAAATGAGAGATAAAATTAGGAAATTGGGTCATGCAAAATTAAGTTTGTACATATTTTTTGTGCTTATAGCAATGGTCGCATTTGCAAATGGAATGAGTGATTCAATTATCAACAACTACTTTAAGGATTCGTACAATGTAGACGCTACTCAAAGAGCTTTTTTGGAGTTCCCACGTGAGTTACCAGGTGTGCTATGTCTGGTTGTTATCAGTTTGCTGTCTTTTTTTGGAGATGTTAAAACTGCATTGATTGCGCAGGTTTTGTCCTGTGTGGGAATTGCTGTTTTGGGTTTAATAACTCCCGAGTTTGCGGTTATGTCAATTTTTTTGTTTGTTTATTCGCTGGGAATGCACATGTTTATGCCTTTGTCGGACTCTATAGGAATGTCTTTGGCTGAGCCTGAAAAGCTAGGGAGTAGGATAGGGCAGTTTGGAAGTATTAAAACAGCTGCAGCTTTTTTAGCAGGAATTCTAGTGTTTTTTGGATTTCGTTTCGAGTGGTTTTCCTTTAAAATAGATACAAAATGGGCATTTATTATCAGTGCAATAGGTTATGCATTGTCGGCACTTTTGGTGATTTTTTTGGTTTTCTCAACAAGAAAGTCAAAAAATTTGAGCAAGGGAAGAAAGTTGAAATTTGTGTTCAGAAAAGAATACACACTTTATTATTGTCTTACTATTCTTCATGGAGTTCAAAAACAAATCGCTATTTTATATGGTTCATGGGTTATCATTGACCTGCTTTCAAAAGGTGCAGATGTCATGTCAATTTTAATCATGCTAGGCAGTCTTTTGGGAATATTCTTCTTTCGAGTGGTTGGAAAGTGGATTGACACGAAAGGAATTAGATTTGTAATGTTCTTAGATGCGTTGAGTTTTATATTTGTATATACTCTTTACGGGTTTGTTGTGTGGGGGATTAACGCAAACTTCTTTGCAAACATCACTGTTGCAACAATTATTGTGTATGCGTTGTTTATTTTAGACCGCCTTTCGATGCAAGTGGGAGTGGTTAAATCAGTGTATCTCAAAAGAATTGCAGTATCAGAAGAAGAAGTGACCGCAACTTTATCCACAGGAATAAGTTTGGATCACGTCGTCTCGATAATTGCCGCACAAGTTAGCGGAGTTATTTGGGTTTTTTGGGGACCTCAGTGGGTGTTTTTCTTTGCTGCATTTTTCTCTTTAGGAAATCTTTTTATCGCCTATTTAATGCCAAAGGATAAAGTGAGCTAGGCTATTCGGTTAAGTCTGTTAACGGAAAACAGTTCGGTTTTGTCCATGGTGTTTCTGACGAAATTTTTTATGTGTTCGCTAGACAAATGATGGCTTAAACCGATTTCGCTCTCCCAAATTTCATATGTAAAAAAAACAGTGTCGTTAGTTGCGTCTTGATACACTCCGTATCTCATGCAGCCGGGTTCAGACTTGCTAGGGACTACAAGTTTTGATAGTTCGTCTTTCACAAAATTTACATACTGATATTTTGCCCTGATTATAGTTATTACTGCTAATGGATTCATTATAAAAATCACCCCTTTTGTTTTTGTAATATATATTCAAAAACAAAAGGGGTTATACTATTTCTATAGCTTTTTTACATACTTTAATTTTCTGTAAATATAGGCTAGTGGAGTGATTTTTGCAAGAAAAAAAGCAGAGATTACTCCCATTTTTTCAGAATGTCTGAAAACTGCATAATGCTGTTTTAGCAAATTAATCAATCCGCTTTTTGACTGTGAATTATCCCTCACCCTGTAAAAAGCTAGATTTTCTGCAAGGCAGTGACAATCACTTTTTTCGCTTATTTTAAGCCACAAAGCCCAGTCGTCACGGATTTTGTAGTTTTCAAGATATGTTTTGCCTAATATTTCTGCGTCAAAAATAACTGTGAGGCAACCACACCAATTCCAAAGTCTGAACTTTGATTTTGAAATTCGCAGTGGGGCTGTGGTTAATATATTTAGTTTTTTTGAGTGCTCGTCAATCAACTCGTAATGAGTACAGGTAAAAGAAAAGTTGTTTTGTTGCATAAAATTAATTTGCTTTTCAAGCTTATCTTCTTTCCACACGTCGTCGCTGTCTAAAAAAGCAATGAATTTTCCACTCGATGCTTCAATTGCGTTGTTGCGAGAGACTAGTGCGCCTGAGTTTTGTGAGTTTAAGATATATTTTATTCTAGAGTCACTAAAAGATTGAACAATTTCTTTTGTGTTGTCAGGCGAGCAGTCATCAATAATGATAAGCTCCCAGTTTTTGTATGTTTGGTTTATAACACTTTTAACTGCTTCTTTAATATATCTAGCAGTGTTATAAGCAGGCATAACAATAGAGACTAGCGGTGATTTGTTCAATTAAGCAACCTCCCTTTAAATTGAGATTAAGAGAACGATTTATCAGATGTTCATTCGGAATATTCCAAAAAAATTTATATAGCTTGTATAAAGTTCCAATATTGCGCCCATTATTCATGCATACATATTAACCCGAAGAGAAAATGGTAGTTTGAATAAGATGACTTAGGAACATAGAAAGGTTGATACATGATATGAAATTGATAAACAAGGTTCTGTTTTCAGGATTTGTTCTAACTGTGCTGTTTGCGTGTTTGGGATTTAGCGCAAGGAGCGAGTTCTTATCCGATAAAATAATCAGAATGCACGTTAAAGCGAATTCCGACACAGCATATGACCAAGAGATTAAACTAGCAGTTAAAGATGAAATTGTTGACTACACCCAAATGTTAATTGAATTCTCACACGACAAAACAGATGCTCTTGCTATTTTATCAGAAAATCTGGACGAGATAAATCAAGTAGCAAACACAGTTTTAGATGAAATCGACAGCACCTATTGTGCAACTGTTTCTCTGAAAAATTCTTTTTTTTCAACTCGTGAATACGAAACATTTACATTGCCTGCAGGAGACTACATGGCTCTTACGGTTGACATAGGAAGCGGAGAAGGGGAGAACTGGTGGTGTGTGGTCTATCCATCATTGTGCGAGGCTGTTGCGATTGAAGAGAGCAAAACAAAGGATTTGAGTGAAGAGGAGATAGAAATGATAACCGAAACACCAAAAATATCATTCAAAATTTATGAGTGGTATTTGGAGTTGCTTGAATATTTCTCTTGAAAAATACCGTGCAGGATATTTTCCTGCACGGCTTAGTTGTTTTAAGATACCCACCCAACCGTAATGTACCTATCAATAACCTGCTACTAAAAAAGCAGGTGGGTGTCTTCCCAACAGGTTCACGCTCCCTTCGTCCACAAAAGTGGGAGGTCTGCAATTCGCTGTCGGAGTAAAACTCCCTAAATAATGATTGTAG
Source organism: uncultured Eubacteriales bacterium (assembly GCA_964368155.1). Lineage (GTDB taxonomy): Bacteria > Bacillota > Clostridia > Oscillospirales > Acutalibacteraceae > SIG603. Next base: position 26,368 of record CAYJBU010000002.1, read on the forward strand.
GGTTATTATGGTACGGTCCACGAATCAGGCAGGCTAGAAATTAGTTGCAATATGCAAACACAAAGCTAGCAACTATTAGAGTGAAAATTATTCCTCTTCTTCTTCGTCGTCAAAATATTCTTCTTGGAAACGACTTTCAAAAATTTCTGCTAGTTTGTCAAGTAATGCGTCGTCTTCAACTTCTAAAAGTTGTTCTTCACCATCTTCTTCTTGCGTTTCAAAGATGTAATAGGTGTCAGGATCTGCTAAATCTGTTTCTTTTGTGGAAACTAATGCAAGAAAATGCCCGTCATCAGTATCAATCTCATCAATTACTTCGAATTCATGCTCTTCGCCCTCGTCGTCGACTAGCATGATTATATCTGCTTCATAATCGTTACTCATTATAAACTCCTTCAATTATTTATACTCAAAACACGAAACTACAAACATCGGAAAATTAGATAAGTATCCACATTATTATATTCATAAAATTTCAATTGTATTCGCATTGAGTTATTAATGTTGTACCTATATTTTACCCAATTTTACCGAAATAGTCAAGTGTTTTTTTAAAATCAAAAAGACCACCCTATTGGGTGGTCTTTTGTGTTAGCAATACCTATTTTCCCGGACCGTCGCCAGTCAAGTATTTTCGGCACAAACGAGCTTAACTTCTGTGTTCGGAATGGGAACAGGTGGACCCTCGTTGTAATCATCACTAACTTTGTTTGTCGTTGACGACTTAGTAATAATACCACACCTGACGACATTTGTCAACACTTTTTTTAAAATTTTTTTAAATATTTTAAAAGTCGAGGAATTTCACACTCAAAAGCCACTCCATATCTCTTTTCCAAGCATAAGTTTTGCGAGGTTTCTATACAATGATATGTGTAATCTACAGCGATTTGAGCGCTTTCAAAAAATGAAAAACCACTCAACATTGAAGAAAATAGGGTGGAGGCAAAAATGTCGCCTGTCCCGTGAAAACTGTCGAATACATTTTTATTGTGGAGAAATGAACTTTCTAAAGTTTGCGAGTCATAACAAAACGCTCCAATTTCTTTATTATCAAAGCTAACTCCAGTAATTACAATTTTTTTTGCTCCAAGAGAAGAAAGTTTTTTCGCTGTGCTCTTTATATACTCAATGTCGTAATTTTCTCCAACATAGTCTTCTCCCAAAAGAAATGCAGCTTCGGTTAAATTAGGAGTGATTATATCAGCTTTTGCACAAAGATTTTTCATTCCCTCAATCATTTCAGAAGAGTAAATACTGTAAAGCTTACCGTGGTCAGCCATCACAGGGTCGAGCAATATCAAAGAATTATTATCTGAAAAATTATCGAATATATCATTAACCATCGAAATTTGCATAGCTGAACCTAAAAAACCACTGTAAATTCCATCAAATTTTAGATTAAGACTGTCAAAATGGTTGCTGATTTTTGGAATATCCTCTGTCAAATCTCTGTAAGTGAATCCTGTGAAACCTCCAGGATGAGTTGAGAGAATTGCTGTGGGCAAAACAGATGTGTTAATGCCACAGGCAGATAAAATAGGCAAAGCGATTGTCATTGAACATCTGCCCACGCAAGAAATATCGTGAATTGCAAGTGCTTTTTTTTGCATTGGATAAAATCTCCTTTTGGTTTTGTGGTTGACTTTATTTGTGACTTAATAGGGGACATGGCAAGCCATGTCCCTACTAATTTAAAATTAAATTTTACTCGTATTTACCGAGTTCTAAACCTTTTTTAATGAAATATTGATATGTTTCAAAGTCAACAGTCTTTGGAATTGAGTGGTCTGAATGAAGCATGTATCCGAAGCCTTGTTTAACTTTTGGAATTTTCGCTTCAAGCTCTGCATCGATAACTGCTTTGTCATTAGAATATAGCGCCCTGACGTCAATACCACCCATCAATGCAATTTTGTCGCCATATTGCTCGTGTATTCTAAGTAAATCCATTCCTGCCTTAACCTCGATAACTTGCAAGCAGTCAATTCCTGCCTCAATCATATGGGGGAGAAGAGGCTCGACAAAGCCACATGAATGCATGATTACAGGAAGTCCCAAACTGTGTGCAAAATCACAGCTTTTTTTGTGAGAAGGCATAATTAATTCAACGTATTTTTCAGGGGACATAAACGGTTTATGTTTAAAGCCCATGTCTTCATAGAACCAAATTCCGTCGGGGTATCCCTCTTGTTCAAATAGCATTTTTTGCATTTCTATACAAACGTCAATCAGCTGTTCAGCCATTTCAGCAATCCATTCAGGTTCTAAAATCATTCCAACTAGCATGTGTTCGTGACCACAAATAGGGTGCATCATTTCAAATACATTCACACCGCTCCAGCAGAAAAATCTTTCTTCTTTTGCAGCTTTAGCCTTAGCATCTCTATAAGCTTCAAAGTTAATTCTTCTTGGTTCAGCTTTTAACTTGTGTTTAATTTTGTCCCAGTCTTCTTTTTCGGTAATAGTAAATCCGATGTGCTCGGGAGTGGTATTATGCCCTTTGTAATGCTTTAATATCGCTCCGTTGCCGTCTTTTTTTGTAATTGTGTTTTCTGTTTCTTCAATGATTTCAGGAACAAAATCCAAATCAATAACCATGTTGAATGCCCAACATTCAGCAACGTCAAAATTAAAAACGTCATCAAAAGAATCGTCTTTAGAAATTTTGCCTTGCTCAATCCATGCGTTTCTGGTGTCACTCCAAAAATGCTCATAAAGTGCAATTCTGTCGACTGGTTGGTGTTTTAGTATCTTAGTAATTCGCTCTTTTCCTGTCATTTCAATCAACTCCTTTAATTTATTCTACAGAAATAATGTAGTAATAAATTGGTTGGCCTCCGTTTACAAGGTTAATTTCAACGTGTGAGCCAAGTTTGCTTTTCAAAGTTTGGTACAAAGAATTGGCGTCCTCTTCTTTGGTGTCACATCCGTAAATTAAAGTGACGAAACTGCTGTGCTTATCTACTAGTTGGCGAGCTACTTTTACTGCTGCATTCGCTGGAGTTTTGGAAACGAACTCCATTTTTCCGTTTACCAATCCTAGAATTTCACCCTCTTTGATTTTATGACCGTCATATTCAGAGTTTCTAGCCGCAAAAGTGACTAACCCTGTTGATACATTATGCATTACTTCGTTCATAACAGAGATGTTGTGATGATGCGAGCTGTCTGGGTCAAAACTGAGCATTGCAGTCAATCCTTGAGGAATTGTTTTTGTTGGAATTACAACTATTGTTCTGTCTGAAACCATTGGAATTGCTTGTTCTGCGGCCATAATGATGTTTTTATTGTTTGGCAAAACAAAAACGGTTTTCGCAGGAGTCGCAAGCACTGCTTTTACAATGTCATGTGTGCTTGGGTTCATGGTTTGACCACCACTTACAACGTGATTGCATCCTAATTCCTTGAACAACTCAATTAATCCATCGCCAGCTGCAACAGAAACAAATCCATATAATTCAGTTGGCTCTTGAGGTTGTAAATCCTCTGGTTTTTCCGACTTAGTAATATTCTTATTTTGCTCTCGCATATTCTCGATTTTAACAGTTAGTAGCTGTCCGTAAGTTAGAGCTTTTTGAAGTGCGTCACCTGGATTTTCAGTGTGAACATGAACTTTGATAATTTCCTCATCGTCTACTACAACAACACTGTCACCAAGTGTGTTAAGATAATCCCTTAATTCTAACGGGTCTTTATCACATTCTTCGTCTCTACCAACTATGAATTCAGTACAATATGTGAAATTAATTTCTGCATCGTAATCTGCAATGATTGACTCAAAACTGCTTTCGTCTACATCGTCACCTTTTCCGTTTGACAAGATAATCTCTCCATGCTTGAACACAGATAACATACCCTCGTAAATCAAGGTTAGTCCAAATCCGCCTGCGTCAACAACACCTGCTTTTTTTAGCACAGGTAATAATTCGGGAGTTTCTTCCAATGCTTGTTGAGCACCGCTACAAACTGCGCCCCACACATAAACAGGGTCTTTATCAATTTCTGCAGCGGCCTTACCAATTTCTGCAGCAACTCTTGCTACAGTTAGAATTGTACCCTCTGCAGGCTTCATAACTGCCTTATATGCAGCGCTTACACCTAATTCAAGCGCTTTTGCAAGGTCGCTTCCGTCTACTTCTGATTTTCCCTCGAGTCCTTGCGCGAAGCCTCTGAACAACAAAGACAGAATAACGCCCGAGTTTCCTCTTGCACCGCGAAGCATAGCAGAAGCGACAATTTTTGCAACTTCAGAAACGTCGGTTTCGTCTGACAAGTCGGCGATTTTTTCGGCAGCTTGTGAAATAGTCATAGACATATTTGTGCCTGTGTCACCGTCCGGAACAGGGAAAATATTCAAATCATTTGTGATTTTTTTATTGTTTACTATGTTATTTGTTGCTGAAATCATAGCAGATTTTAGCTGATACCCTTTAATCATTTCAATGTCATCCTTTATAAAAAAAGTTTATTGTATAACCTGATTAAGTATAACACAAATTTGTGTTAATTTCAAATATTATTTGAATTTTTTTTAAACTTATTTACGTATTTTTTATTTATCTTATATTCATTCTTTCGACACTTAAGCACTTGCCTGTTTTTTCATCTATTTCAAACAAAATGCAATCCATTTGTTGTTCACCTTGCATATAGTCGAAGCGCACAGGCAGTTTGTACTTCAATTTTTTTATTACAAGCTCGCTTCTAACTCCTAAAACGGAATTGATTGAACCTGTCATACCTACGTCGGTGATGTAACCTGTTCCGTTTTCAAAAACAGTTTCATCTGCTGTTTGAATATGTGTGTGTGTTCCAAAAAGCGCAGAAACTCTTCCGTCCAGATAATAGCCCAAGGCTTTCTTTTCGCCTGTTGCCTCGGCATGAAAGTCCACAATGACGATTTTTCTGCCGCTTTCTTTGTTTAAAATTTCGTCTGCTTTGTTGAAAGGACAATCAAGAGGTTCCATAAACGAAACTCCCATTAAATTGATAATCAGAACGCTATATCTGCCCATGTCAAAGACAACATATCCGTTGCCCGGTGCACCTTTTGGGTAGTTTGCAGGTCTTATAAGATTTTCATTTTCTTCTATATATTCACTGATTTCAGGTCTTCTATATATGTGATTGCCAGAAGTGATGACGTCAACCCCACTGTCGAATAAATGGCCTGCAGAGGTAGGCGTTATACCATTACCGTCAGAACTATTTTCTCCGTTAGCGATGACTAAGTCTATGTTTTTGCTTTTTTTTAGATTGGGGAGTTTTTTTCTGACGAACTCACAGCCTTTACTGCCAACAACATCTCCAATTGCAAGAATATTCATTTTGACACCCCTTTGTGGTAATAATTCCAAAAAATAAAATAAGGGCGGTCTTTTGTGACTCCTGAAACAATGATTTTCATCATTTCAAGAGAACACTCAAGCTCGCCCTTAATTCAGTATTAACTTAAATAGTATTGCAAAATTATCAAAAACCTATTTTGCAAAGTCGATTGCACGACTTTCCCTTATCATATTAACTTTAATTTGACCAGGATAGCTCATGTCATCTTCGATTTTTTTACAAATTTCGCGCGCTAAGAGCGTCATTTTTTCATCGTCAACCTTTTCAGGCTTAACAAGAACTCTGATTTCTCTACCAGCTTGAATAGCGTAACATCTGTCGACACCTTCAAAACTAGAAGTGATTTCTTCGAGTTTTTCAAGTCTTTTAATGTAGTTTTCGAGATTTTCTCTTCTTGCGCCCGGTCTTGCAGCAGAAATAGCGTCAGCCGCTTGAACTAGACATGCAATAACTGTTTTTGCTTCAATGTCACCGTGGTGAGCTGCAATAGCATGTACAACGGTTTCATTTTCTTTATATTTTCTGGCAACATTCACGCCGATTTCAACGTGCGAGCCTTCGATTTCATGGTCAAGTGCCTTTCCTATATCATGCAACAAACCTGCTCTTTTCGCCATTGTTGGATCTAAACCTAATTCAGATGCCATAATTCCTGCGATATAAGCAACTTCTAATGAGTGATTAAGTACATTTTGCCCATAACTGGTACGATAACGCAAACGCCCCAGCAATTTTACTAGCTCATGATTAATTCCATTAATTCCAACCGAGATAATAGCTCTCTCGCCCTCGGCTTTAATTGTAGCTTCAACTTCACGTCTTGCTTTTTCAACTGTTTCTTCAATTCTGGTAGGATGAATTCTACCATCTGAAATAAGTCTTTCTAATGCATTTCTTGCAATTTCTCTTCTTATAGGTTCAAAACTCGAAATTGTAATTGCCTCTGGTGTATCGTCTATAATTAGGTCTACACCTGTTAAATTCTCGATAGCTCTGATATTTCTACCCTCTCTACCGATAATTCTACCTTTCATTTCATCGCCAGGTAGCGGTACTACACTAATAACAGCCTCTGAAACGTGGTCTGCCGCACAACGCTGAATTGCAAGTGATATCATTTCTCTTGCCATTCTGTCGCAGTCATCTTTCATTGCCTGTTCAAATTCCATAATTTTAACAGCTTTTTCATGGCCTAACTCATTTGAGATATTGTCCAAAAGATAAGCTTTAGCTTGTTCAACCGTAAATGAAGATATTTTTTCCAAAACATCAAGCTGGCTTCTTTTAAGTGATTCCGCCTCTTTAACAATGTCGTCAGCTTTTTTGTTTTTATTGTCAATTTGATTTTCTTTGTTCTCAAGTTGCTCTAACTTCTTGTCAAGATTTTCTTCTTTTTGTTGAATTCTTCTTTCTTGACGAGATATTTCTTTTCTTCTGTCATTTAAATCTTTTTCGGTTTCATTTCTGAATTTCAGAACTTCGTCTTTACCCTCTAAGATTAACTCTTTTTTCTTTGCTTGTGCCAGTGTGTTTGCCTCGTTTTGAATACGTTTTGCCTCTTGTTCTGCAGAGCCGATAGCAGCTTCAGCAGTTTGTTTTCTTTTTTCTATACCCTTATTTATACCTATTTTTAGCGAAATAGGAATAGCGAGCGCAATAACAACTACTGCCACAATTATTGTAATTAAAATTTCTGTCATTTGACACCTCCTTTTTCTGTTTTTTATCTTTCAAATATTTTCATCTAATTTAATGTGGGTGCGTTAATCCCCTAAAGATATGTTAAACACATCTTAAACTATATTTTACATCTTTATACATTGTTTTGTCAAGTTATTTGCAAATAATAACTAAAAATTTATTTTGAATTAATATTAACACTAAAATTATTGACAGGCTAGCCGAGTTCATGTAATCCGAACGGGTTCAGATTACATGAACTCGGCTAGGGTAAGTTTACACATACCCTATTTTTCTCATAACTTTAGATAGGGTTTTATTAGCTATTCTAGACGCTTTTTGAGCGTTTTCTTTGAAGCAATCTTCAAGAAAAGCTTTGTCTGAAATGTATTTTAGATAATTTTCTTGAATTGGTTTTAAATGAGAAGACACAGTTTCGCCAACTGCTGATTTAAAATCGCCATAACCTTTTCCATTAAACTCTATTTCAATTTCTTCGAAAGTTTTTCCTGTGATACAAGAATAAATTTCCATTAAATTATTTATTCCGTCTTTGCCCTCGCCTCTTTTAACCACTGTGTCGCTGTCTGTCACTGCACGTTTAAATTTTTTGATTATCACGTCTGTGGTATCTAAAAGAGTGATATAACTGTTCACGTTTTCATCAGATTTACTCATTTTTCTAGTTGGGTCTTGCAAGGACATTACCCTCGCTCCATTTTTAGGAGTAAAGCCTTCCGGCACAACAAAAGTAGGTGAATAGTGAGAGTTAAACCTCTCGGCAATGTCACGAGTTAACTCAATGTGTTGTCTTTGGTCGTCGCCAACAGGCACTAAATGTGGGTTGTAAAGCAAAATGTCAGCCGCCATTAAACAAGGGTAGGTGAAAAGGCCTGCATTTATATTATCCGAGTGTTTTGCAGATTTATCCTTAAATTGTGTCATTCTTGAAAGTTCGCCAAAACCTGTGTAGCAATTTAGCAACCAAGCAAGCTGAGAATGTGCAGGCACATGGCTTTGAAGATAAAGAATGCTTTTGCTTGTGTCAATTCCAATTGCTAAAAGCATTGCGTATGCTTCAAGAGTGTTTTTGCGAAAGTCTTTTGGCACTTGTCTTACAGTTATTGCGTGCAAATCTGCTATTGTATATATGCAATTATACTCATCTTGCATTTTAACCCAGTTTTTAAGCGCACCCAAGTAATTCCCCAAAGTAAAAGAACCTGAGGATTGAATTGCGCTGTAAACCGTTTTTTTGTTTTCGTCCATTATTGAAACTCCATTCTGCCAAATTAAATTTTGTAGAGTCTATTATTCTTTTTTTGGCATTATAATATAGTTAGGTCAGTTTAAAGTAAGTATTGCTAGATAAATGAATTCCTAAGCAGAACAGTAATCAAACCATTTCTTTGATTAATTCGCCCAAAACTTCAATTCCTTTTTTGAGTTGTTCGTTTGTTGGAGTAGAAAAGTTAATTCTAAATGCGTCGCAAGGGTCGCTTTCATTTGTCAAAAACGCATTTCCTGGAACTACGCACACTTTTCTTTCAACAGCTTTTTTGCAGAAATCGAGCATGTCAACTCCTTTTGGCAAACGGCACCATGCGAAAAGTCCACCCTCAAAATCGTCCCATGTGATGTGTGGTGCAAAGTTTTTCTCTAATAAATCTAGCAAGAACAGTCTTTTTGCGCTGTAAAGGTCTCTTAAATTTTGAAGATGCTTTTCAAAGTCAAATTCAGTGATGAATTTGTGGCAAACAACCTGTGCCCAAATATTGCTGTGGACGTCTTGTCCTTGTTTGCAAACAACCATTTTAGAGATGACTTGGGCAGGCCCAATAGCGTAACCAACTCTCATTCCCGGAGAAATAACTTTACTGAAAGACCCAGCATAAAGCACAATTCCTTGTGTGTCGAAAGTTTTTATTGAAGGTAAGCTTTCGCCTGTGTATCTTAAATCGCCATAAGGGTTGTCCTCTAAAATCAAAACAGAATATTTTGCTGCAAGCTCATAAACTTTCTTTCTTTTTTCCAAGCTCATTGTAATTCCTGACGGATTTTGGAAATTTGGAATTACATAAATGATTTTAACATTTTTTTCTGTTTTCAAGGCTTCTTCCAAAAGGTCGGTGTCAATTCCGTCGCTTTGTACAGGAACGCCCTTTAACTTTGCGTTGTAAGAACGGAAAGTGTTGAGGCATCCAATAAAACTAGGAGCTTCACAAATAACTGTGTCCCCTTCGTTGAGAAGTGCTTTTGAAAGCAAGTCTGTGATTTGTTGCGCACCACTAGTGATTAGAATTTCGTCGCCGTCGCCACCTACGTTGTAATTTTTCTTCATGTAATCGGTAAGAGCTGTTTTTAGTGGAGGATAGCCCTCTGTAACGCTGTATTGTAGTGCTAAAATTGGATTTGTTTCCAGTAATTCTTTTGAAATAGCCGCGATTTCTTCTGCTGGAAATGCTTCAGGAGCTGGGTTTCCTGCAGAAAGTGAGATGTACTCAGGGTTTGCAGCATATTTGAAAATCTCTCTTATTGCTGAGGGTTTTAAGCTTTGGACTCTGTCTGAAAAAGTGTAATTCATAGTATTTTCATTTCCTTTCAATCACGTTTTACGTGTTTTATTTTATTAATCGCCGATTGTGACACGGTTTTTTACCGACTGGGCTGCTTGGTTTTTGATTTGGTTTGACAATATATGTTAACCGACTATAGTTTAACGCTTTGCTGTGCAAAAGCAAATTTAGAAAACCGACAATCAAAGTGAGAATCACTTTAATTAATCAGTCTTCTATAATTCTATGTTTTTTTATTGAATTTGTCAATATATAAATCTGAATATATTTCAATCAAGCCGCTAATGGTACAAATAAAAAGTACGCCAACACAATTGCGCCAAACACAATTCTATACCACCCAAAAACCTTGAAGTCGTGTTTTTTTATGTAGCTCATCAAAAATACAATGGCAATACAAGAAACGACAAATGCGACTACCATTCCTATTATCAGTGCGATTATTTCTGTAGATGAAAAATCAAAACCGAATTTGATTATTTTAAGGAAACTTGCCGCAAACATGGTGGGAATTGCCAAGAAAAAGGTGAATTCAGACGCGGCGACCCTTGAAACGCCAAGTATAAGTGCGCCCACAATTGTTGCGCCCGAGCGTGATGTGCCCGGAATCATAGCAAGCACTTGGAATGCGCCGATTGCCAATGCAATTGCATATGTGATGTGCTTTACTTTTTTGTATTTAACTCTTCTGGTTTTGTTATAGTTTTCAACAACAATAAAGATAATTCCATATAAAATTAGCATGATTGAAATTGTGATTGGAGTTCCAAAGTTTTCCTCCAAAAAATCATCAATAAAAAGTCCTACTGCGGCAGGTAAACAAGCTACTACAACCTTTGACCACATAATAAAAATGTCTTTTTTCGGCTTGATTTTACCCTCTTGTAGACCAAAAGGAAAAATCTTTTTCCAAAATATTAGAATAACAGCAAAAATTGCTCCCAATTGAATGACAACAAAAAACATATTTTTGAAGTCCTCGCTGAAATTTAGCTGAATAAATTCGTCTAAAATCAGCATATGACCTGTGCTACTAATTGGCAACCATTCCGTAATTCCCTCAACTATACCAATTAGAATTATTTTAAGTATCTCGATAAAATCCATTTAATTCGTAATTCCCTTCTCGATTGTGAAAAGTTAATTTCACAAGGTTTCTATTCTCCTTTTAGAATTGTAACAAAGCGCTCGCACTTCATACCTCGTGAACCTTTCACCAAAATGCAATCTCCGTCTTTTACAAATTTGCTTACAAAATCTTCTGCTTGAGAAAAGTCTGTGAAATGGATTGAATTTAACATGTCATTAAATGCATTGTGAGTGCTAATTGACTCTTCTCCGTAAGAAATAAGATAATCTACACCCATTTCTTTTGCAAATTCGCCCACTTCTTTGTGGCCTTTTTCAGAATAACTGCCAAGCTCTAACATGTCAGCAAGTACAGCAATTTTTCTTCCGTTAAGTTTACTCAAAATACCAAGCGCAGATTTTGCAGAATCGGGACTTGAATTATAGCTGTCGTCTATTATTGTGAATTTTTCAGTTTTGATAATTTGTTGTCTCATCTCAGGGGGAGTGTAATTATAGATATCCTCAATTGATTTTTCAATGTCTAAATTCAATGAATCGCTTACTGCAAGTGCTGCAAGAGCATTTCTGATGTTGTGTTCGCCCAAACAAGATAATTTTACTCTGTGAGTTTTATCCTTAATAATTACAGAAAACTCGGTGCCAAAATCGTTTTCGGTTATATCAAAAGCTCGATAATCGCAATCTTCTGAAAGTCCAAAATCTACTACTCTAAAATTCTTTTTGCCTTTTAGTGCTTTTAGTAATGGGTCATCGCCATTGATAAACATAATGTCGTTATTACTAAAATAGTCGGTTACATGCAGTTTTTCTTCCAAAATTTTTTCTTTTGAACCCAAATTCTCAATATGTGAAACTCCAATATTCGTAAAAACTGCCATGTTTGGCCTTGCGCAATATGAAATTTTTTCCATCTCTCCAACAAGGCTCATTCCCATTTCAATGATTGCACATTTATGATTTTCGTTAACTCTTAAAAGAGTTAGCGGTAAGCCGACTTGACTGTTTGCATTGCCGTATGTTTTGAGAGTTGCAATTTGATTTTCAACAGCACAAGCCACAATCTCTTTTGTTGTGGTTTTGCCAACACTTCCCGTAATTGCAATAAAAGGGATGTTAAAATTTAATCTGTGCGAAAGAGAGAATTCTTGCAATGCCATTTTTGTGTCGTCGACCAATATGTAGTCCCCGCTAGGATTTGGAATTTCGTTTTGGCTGAATGATGCGCTTGACTTAGAGAAAACGTCGGGTATGAATTTATGAGCATCAACCTTTTCGCCAATAATTGGGACAAAAACAGCTGTTTCTATTGCTTCGCGGCTGTCAAGAAAAAGTGAAAAAACATCTCTTTCTCCGTCTCCGTAAAGTTTACCTCCACTCATTTGTGCTACTTCTTTTAACTTATAGTTCAAAACCCAGTTCCTCCGCAACTTCCCTTACGACAATTCTCTCGTCAAAGGGGTATTTTACACCTTTAATATCTAAATAATCTTCACTGCCTTTTCCTGCGAGTACAATTACATCGCCCGCCAAAGCATTTTCAAGAGAATACTTAATCGCATCTCTTCTTTTTGGAATTACAACAAATTCGCCTTTTGTCTTGTTCATTCCAACTTTAATATCATTAATTATATCGTCAATTTCTTCAAATCTCGAGTTGTCTTCCGTGATAATTGATAAATCAGCGAGATTTCCACTGCTTTCGCCCATTTCAAAGCGTCTGACTTTTGGACGGTTTCCACCTGCTCCAAAAATACAAATCAAACGGTTGGGGTTATATTCTCGCAAGGTCGAGAGCACGTTTTCCATGCTCAAAGCATTGTGTGCATAGTCTAGCAAAAAGGTGAATTTATCGCTGACTTTAATCGGCTCAACTCTGCCTCTTACAGTCACTTTTTCAAGCCCTTTTGCCATACTTTCTGGCGAAATTCCAAAGCAATGTGTGGCAGAAATTGCAGACAATGCATTATATGCGTTGAATTTTCCCGGAATTTGCATTTTTATGTCAATGTTCTCTAGGCCTTTCACAGTAAAACCAGAACCCAGAACGCCTTTTTCGCAAATCAGTTTGCTGGCATATGCTTTGATATCTGCGTTTGAAGCAAATCCGAATTTAACAACATTACAATCGCAGTGGTCGATAATCTCCAAAGATTTTTCGTCATCAACATTGACGCAAGCGTTTTTGCACATCTTAAACAACATTTTTTTAGAGTCAAAATATTCTTCCATGTCCTTGTGCTCAACTCCGCCAATGTGGTCGTGAGAAAAGTTAGTGAAAACGGCGCAGTCGAAATCAAATCCATATACCCTGAAATCTTTCAGACCAATAGAGCTGACCTCCATTACCAGAAAATCGCAGTTTTGCTCCACCATTTCAGCCATTATTTTTTGAACAAGGTAAGACGCTGGCGTGGTGTTGTCGAGTGCCTCTATATTGTTACCGATGATTTTTCCAATTGTTCCAATAACTCCTACTTTTGCCCCTGTTTGCTCCAGAATGGATTTCACCATAAATGCGGTTGTGGTTTTGCCCTTTGTTCCTGTAATTCCCACTGTTTTTAGCTTTTTATATGGGTGGGAAAAAAACTGCATCGACAAAAGAGCCAATGCTTTGTGAGTGTTTTCTGTCATAACAACAGGCACACTTACATCTATTTTGTCTTGTGCAATTATGAGCTTTGCACCATTTTCAACTGCTATTTTTGCATAGTCATGCCCATCTGAGGCAGAACCTTTTAAGCAGACGAAAACGCAGTTTTGCACGCATTTTCTTGAATCAAAAATAATGTCAGCGACATCAAATTCATCAAATTTTTCTGTTGTGCCAAGGATATCTAATAATGTGTTAATTTCCATATTGTCCTCGCTTAAACTGTAATCTCTTTATAATAATCATAACTTAATTCGGTTACCCTTTTGCTGTCATATCTTTTGGCAACTTCCTTTAGTTTGTCATTGTCGAATTCATTCAATCTGTCGTACATCTCTTTTATTGCACGCGCTAAGTCATTCACGTTGTTTACTTCACAAAGAACACTGCACTTGTTGTTTAAAAACATCATAGGGCCATGGATTTTAGTAGATACAACAGGCAAACCTGCAGCCAAAGCCTCGACAGCGGGAATTCCAAAAGTTTCGAACTCGGAAGAAATTACCATGCAGTCCATCTCTGTAAAAATTTCAGCAATTTCATTGTGGTTTTTTCTTCCTAAAAACTTTATGCTGTTGTTAACGCCGGAATTTTTTGCATATTGCTTGTAAAAATCTTCAAGTTCTCCGTCGCCAATTGCGCTGTAATGTATAAAAGGAATTTCCTTTTTTAGTATCTTGATAGCTTCGATGATGTTTTCCAATTTTTTTCCCGGCCTCATAGCGCATACTGATACTATATTAAACCGAGGTACGTTTGAATTTACTCTTTTTTTGTCAAATGTTTTACAATTTACCACATTTGGCAAAACTTCTGCTTTTATCCCATTTTTTCGGTATTCCTCTGTCATAAAATCCGAAACACATGTGATTTTTGCATGTTTCATAACTACGTCGTTGTATTTTTTGTAAGGGTCTTTAAAGAATTTGGAAAATTCAGAAAAGTGCTCTGTCATTATAACAGGTACGCCGATTTTTTTAGAAAGCTCACAACATGCATAGCCCGACGGAATTGACACGTGCGCATGCAAAACATCGGGTTTTCCATTTAATTTCTCGTAATTTTTGTATGCCTTAAAAAGTGCTTTCTTATAGGCTTTCATTTGTATGTCAAAGCCGAATCTAGATAAATCAAGCATTTTTTTTCCATATGTTTTAAAGAGTTCAAACTCTTCTACATAGTCTTTTTTTGAAAAAAGATACGATTTAATCATGGAGAGACCTTGCCTGTCGATATAAAGCAAATTCACTTTAAATCTGTTGTCTTGTGCAAGTGATTGAGCAAAGTCAATGTGATATTTACCCATGAGTTTATCCACACCGTTTGGATACCACGAGGGCACAACAAGAACATGAAGTTTTTCCATTTTAACGCATCCTTTCAATGATTTGTCCTAGCCGAGCTCATTACATGAACTCGGCTATGTGTCTTTAGTAACTAAAAAATTAAATTTTTCTAACAAAAGCTCTTTTGGATATCTTGCAAATTGGGCAAACCCATTTATCTCCCAATTCTTCAAAACTGAAGTTCGGGTCGTTATATTCATATCCGCAAACCGAACAAACAAATGCTTCTCCAGTGCTTTTGTCAAAAGTGTTAGGAGGTGGGAAATATGCAGGAGATTCTTTTGTTGCAGTTCCTTTTAGCACTTCTGTGTAAAAATCATAGCTCATAGGTTTTCCGATGGAGTAATCGCTTCCAGCGACGATTTTTCCGAAAAAGATATATTGATTATTGTACTCAACAGTTTTTTCTAACTCGCACAAAAACCAACAGCAAGTATTTTCTTTGATGACAGGAACGCCCTCAATTAAAACTTTGTGTCTGATGTGCAAAAGTTTTTCTGTTTTTTTGCCCGAAACCAATCCCAAAGCGCCAATTACAGAACCAGGGGTGTCTTCTGACAAAATAGAAATTGTGAAAAGTCCGCTTTTTTTAACACAGTAAGCGCTGTAACTCTCTTTGTTAATGGCTACAGCCAAACAAAGCTCTTTGCCATTTGAAATTTGCGTGACGGAATTTACAATGCAAGCAGAAATTTTATCTCCGTCTTTAACTCCTATAGCATACATTCCGTAACTAATATTTTTTAACACACTGCTATTCACATACATTACCGCCCTTTCAATTAATATGAGTTTTTATGCTTTTTTTATAACAAAATTAATAAGTTAATTATTATTTTCATGTTTCATAATTTAAAATTACCGATAAGGAAACTATACATTATTTTTTTTCTTGATATTTTCCCAATATGCCTTAAAACCTGACTCGCTTTTGTTCTCTGCTGGAACATAATAAGTCGTGCCTTTTAAGCAGTCGGGCATATACTGTTGCTCGACATATCTGTTTGGGAAATCGTGGGGATAAAGATAAAATTGCCCTTTTTTCTCAATCTCTGCACCATCAAAATGCTTGTTCTGCAAATTGCGTGGAATTGCACCTGTTTTTCCGTTTTTAACATCTGCAATTGCCTTCATAATTGCGACTTCGCCAGTGTTCGATTTTGGCGCAGTTGCAACTAAGATAACTGCATCTGACAAAGGGATTGCAGCTTCGGGAAATCCTACCATTAATGCGATGTCGACACAGGCTTTGACAGTGGGGATTACCGACGGCCATGCTAGCCCAACGTCTTCGCAAGCACAAATTAAGAGTCTTCTGCAAATAATTGCTAAATCGCCTGCGACTATCAATCGTGCGAGGTAGTGCAGTGCGGCGTCAGGGTCTGAACCTCTCATAGACTTTTGAAAAGCAGATATAATGTCGTAGTGTTCGTCGCCGTCTTTGTCGTATCTCATAGAGCTTTTTTGAGTGATTTCCTTTGCAGTTTCAAGGCTGATATTCAATGTTTCGCCTTCGTTCAGCGCACTCAAAACGCATAACTCAACTGCGTTCATCGCTTTTCTAACATCTCCTGCACAAGCTGTGGAGATATGTTTTGAGACACCATTTTCTAAAATTAATTCTTGCCCCAGCTCCTCGCTGAGAATGGAAAAAGCTCGAATTACCGATTTTTCTACTTGGGGGGGTGTGACAGGTTTGAATTCAAAAACTGTCGAGCGACTTAAAATTGCGTTATATACATAAAAATATGGATTTTCGGTAGTCGATGCGATTAGGGTGATTTTTCCGTTTTCGATGAATTCGAGCAGTGTTTGCTGTTGTTTTTTTGTAAAATACTGAATTTCGTCAAGATACAAAAGAACTCCGTTTACACCGCTGAAAGTTTCTGTTTCAGCAATAACAGCCCTTATGTCTGCAGTTGAAGCGTTTGTTCCGTTGAGTTTCACAAGCCTTTTGTTTGTGCTTTGGGCGATGATACTTGCAACGGTAGTTTTGCCAACTCCTGACGGACCGTAAAAAATCAAGTTAGGAACTTCGCCTTTGTCAATGATGTTTCTAAGAACCTTGCCCTTTGCAAGAATATGCTCTTGCCCGACAACGTCGTTTAATGTTTTGGGACGAATTCTGTCCGCTAAAGGGGAACTCATTTCAAGCGAAGCTCCTTTCTTTGAAATTACTAATAACTAAATTATTCGTATAATGGATATTTTGAGCAAATTGAATTTACTTTTTCTTGAATGTTTAGGGTGTTGTTTTCGAAATCAGTAACAGCAAGATAAATACACTCTGCAATAACGTCCATGTCGTCTTCTTTTAGGCCTCTTGTAGTCACAGCAGCTGTTCCAATTCGAATTCCACTTGTAACAAAAGGACTTCTTTTTTCGCCTGGGATTGTGTTTTTGTTTACTGTGATATAAACTTCATCAAGTCTTTTTTCAAGCTCTTTTCCAGTGACTTCTGTCTCGGATAAATCAAGCAACATTAGGTGATTGTCAGTTCCACCTGAAACGAGTTTGAGACCTCTATTTGTAAGCCCTTGAGCCAAAGCTTGAGCGTTGTCGACAATTTGTTTTCCATATGCTTTGAAATCATCTTGCAAAGCTTCGCCAAAACATACTGCTTTTGCTGCGATTGTGTGCATTAATGGTCCACCCTGTGTTCCAGGGAAAATAGCCTTGTCCACTGCTTTTGCATATTCCTCTTTGCACAAAATCAAGCCGCCTCTTGGTCCTCTTAAAGTTTTGTGTGTTGTGCTTGTAACGATGTCTGCGTATGGAACCGGATTTTCGTGAACTCCTGCTGCAACCAATCCAGCGATGTGTGCCATGTCAACCATCATCATTGCACCGCAAGCGTCACAAATTTCACGAATTTTTGCAAAATCTAGCGCTCTTGGATATGCGCTAGCTCCAGCGACCAACATTTTTGGTTTAAGCTCTTTTGCTTGCTCCATCAATTTATCATAATCAATTTTGTGAGATACTTCGTCAACTCCATATGCAACAAAGTTGTAGTATTTACCCGACATATTAACAGGTGAACCATGTGTTAAGTGACCGCCTTCGTTAAGGTTCATTCCCAAAACTGTGTCGCCCGGCTCTAAAAAGGCGAAATAAACTGCAAGGTTTGCTTGTGCGCCAGAGTGAGGTTGAACATTCGCATGGTCTGCGCCAAACAGCTCACATGCTCTTTTTCTTGCGATTTCTTCTGCAACGTCAACACATTCGCAACCGCCGTAATAGCGTTTTGAAGGGTAACCCTCTGCGTATTTATTTGTTAGAACAGAACCCATTGCCGCCATAACAGCTGGGGAAACTAAATTTTCTGAAGCGATTAGTTCAAGATTGCGCCTTTGTCTTTGCAACTCGCTTTTCATAGCAAGCCCTAACTCTTCATCAACATTTGTGATAAATCCTATACTGTTTTGTAAATCTGCATACATAAAAAATACCTCCAAAAATTTTTTAACCCAAATATATATTATTTTTCAGTCCCAAAAGAAACCTCAAAACATTGGTAAAATAACGGTGTCAATAAAATAAATCAATCCCAAGTGGACAGGGTAAATAAAATAAAACAGCCATTTATATGAACTTCCGCCCTTTTTCCCACTGTAAAAAACAAGGGGAACAGCCGCAAAGCCTGCGTACATCTGAATTGAGTTAATCGAGAGAACGTTATAGTGGTAGCCCTCAATGCTAAAGCCCCAATTCATGAAACCATAGAAAAGATACAAAACTCCTAAGAATCCAAGAATATCTGCGCCTCGATATTTTCGAAGCATGTAAAACAGGACTATCATAGTAATTCCAAATGCACCATACGAGGCGTAAGTGAAAACAGAAAGGAAAATCATTGCAATTACAAGTAAGAAATAAGCACTGTTTTTTCTGGTTCTTTCTAAGAAAATCAATGCGAGAAAACCAATTGACAACTCCCACATAATGCTTTGGTTAAACCAATTGAACATTGTATGGCTTGTAAATAAATCATAAGGAATTTCAGAAATCACCGTGAAAAGCAAAAGTCTTATGAGGTAGTTTGTTTTGTTTCGTGTGTGTGAGAATCCTTGCACCAGCAAGAAAGCGAAAATCGGGAAAGAAAGTCTTCCGATAATTCTGAAAATCATCATTGACGGAAAAAATGTCAATCCGACATGGTCTATTATCATTGTTAAAAGGGCAATCCATTTCAACGCTGTAGCTGTCATTTTTTTACTCCGTTTCGTGGTTTTGAGTTGTTAAAATAATCGAAATATTATTCTTTTTCGGTATATATACTTTAATAAATGCTTCAAACTTTACAAAATTAATTTCTGTTGTCACATATTAAAACCGATACTTTGTCATTATACTATAAAATGTCAAATAATACAACAATAAAAACAAATTTTGTGAAAGAATTGGCTTGGAAAATTCAATAATTCGTTTGCCTTTCATTTAGAAATGTGATACAATACTGATTAGAAAAAATTAATTGTAAAGGAATTGCATATGCACGATAAAGAAATAGGCGAAATTCGCAGAAGATTTAAAATTGACAAAACTAATATTAACACAATTTACGGATGCTTTGTAAACGAAAGACGAGAAATAATCTCAACTTTTGAGCAATCTTTAATAAATGCAACAGAGAGTGAAAGGGAAATGTATCTAGCCCTTTTAAAGAAAACTCTTGCTGGAACTCTTAACAAAAATTTGCTGAATATTTCATTTGAAACAGCTCAGGTAAGAGAATCTGAGGAGCACGGTTTGTTGATGAAATTAAAGGACAGCTCGCTTAAAGATGAGGAGAGTTTGTCTTCTTTGTACGCAAAGATAATTGAGAACATAATGCTTGAGGGGAATTATTTAATTTTGGTAGCAAGCGAAAAATATGACGTTCCATATAAAGCGAAAGATGGAAATATTTTCAGCGAGGCTTCAGACAGCACTTTTAATTATTTTATAGCGTGTGTATGTCCCGTAAAAGAGTCTA
This sequence comes from uncultured Eubacteriales bacterium, assembly GCA_964368155.1. Lineage (GTDB taxonomy): Bacteria > Bacillota > Clostridia > Oscillospirales > Acutalibacteraceae > SIG603. The sequence continues at coordinate 46,042 of CAYJBU010000002.1, forward strand.
CAGCAGGACTGGAGTATGTTCCAACCGAGAATAATTTCCAAAACAGCGGAAGCACACAAAGGGTATATCCACCTGTTTTAGGCTTTATGTTCCCAAGTTTCAACGACAGGGCAACAGATATTTATAATGTGTTGTATTTCACAAAAAATGCTGCTGATAATCATCCCGAACTGGCACAAGCTTTGTTCAACAGAGATTTGGACATGCCGGCAGAAAGTGAAAAGGAAGTTTTCCGTTCTATTTTAAGGGAGGCGCTCGAAACAGATTGCAAACTTGAGACCTTGCAAACTTTGCAAAATAAAATGGAATTCACTATTTTGGAGCACAAAGAGAGTAAAAATCCAAACGCTTTGACTATTGAGAAAAATTCAGTGCTACATATGCTTGAGGACTGCGGAGTGAGCGATGAGAAGGTTGAAGTTTTCTCTCAAAAATACGATGAAGAACTAGGCGAAAGCAATGTCATTAATCCCAAAAATATCATAAGCCAAAGTCAGTTCGAGATTAAAACACCAAATGTGGTTATCAAGGTTAGGCCCGAGTTCAAAGAGCTGATTGAAACCAGAGTTATCGAAGGGAAAAAATACATACTTATTGACGCAGAAAACTCCGTCGAAGTCAACGGAGTTTCGATAGATATTGAATGAATTTAGAAGATTTAGTCGCCGATTTTTTTAGATAGTTTTATACACAAAAATACTAACGGAAGAAGAATAACGCTGATTAGCACCAGCAAAAGTGATATGCTAATCCCCTCTATTCCAAGCAAAATTCCCATGACTGCTTGGCATGATGGCTCGGTAAATCCGCCAAAAACAACTACTAATGCCATAACTTTTCCCACAAGGTTTTCTGGAGTGTTTTTTTGAATGTGGATGTTGCGCAAAATGTAATTCATTCCAATTGTCACCATCAAAATGAAGGTGAAAACACAAAGGAAGATAAAGGAAATGAATGCAGAGTTTAGAAGTAATGATATGCCCAAAAATGCCACTGCGACAATTCCCAAAAGCAAGATGAAACCAGAGTTTTTATATTTGAATTTGTGAGGAAAGCTGAAAATTATTGTTCCTGCGACAAGTGTTCCACAGCTGATAACTGCACTGAAAATTCCGTAATATTGCGGAGTTAATCCAAGGTGAATGTTCACGATGTAAGGGAGACCTACAACGGTTATCGAGGAGAAAACTCCTATTATTCCTGCGCCACATAAAATTAAATAGAATAGATTTTTGTTCTCTTTTAGAATATAAGATAAAGCGTCTTTAATGCCAGTCTGTTGATGATTGTTGTTAGAGTCGCTTTTTCTTTCTAGTTTTATGAAAATCTCGACAAAAATTGAAAGAATAAAGAGGAAAGAGGAGAACAAAAGGATGTGCCCAATGTGAAAAATCACGTACACAAACCCTGCTATAATTGGAGACACAATGCTGGAAAGAGAGTTTATTTGAGACACGACAGAGTTCGCACGTGCGAGATTAGTGGTGTGCACCACACGAACAATTGACGATGAGACACTTGGGAAATATGCTGCACCGATAGCAGACAGCAAAATTTTTGCGTAAAATATTTGGCTGACACTTAAGGAGCCTTGTACCTCGTGCAGAACAAATAGAGTTCCAACAGTTATTGCTGCAAGGAAATCAAGGACAATCATTATGTTTCGTTGATTGAATTTGTCTGCGAGTGAGCCACCTAGTGGAGCAAAAATCGCCCAAGGAATTACACTGACTGCAGTGATGAACCCAAAAGTTTCACTTGAACCTGTCAACTCTAAAACATATAGACCAAGCGAAAAATTCAGAGAAGCGCCGACTACAACTGATATGATTTGCCCCACAACGATGAGAGAATAGTTTCGGTTAAATAAGTTTGTTTTTTTCAAAGCAAGTTCCTCGTTACATTCTATAGTATAGTAAGATAATGACGCTCGCAAAGGCATTTGCGAGTGAGTGGCACTGGTTCACGCAGTTTTATGTTGCATTTATTCTATGTATACAGTATAATATAAATCAAGATAAAAAACCATAGTCAATTATAATACGAATGTAAAATAATAGACACATGACTATAAATTGTATATTTTGTATGTTGGTGTTGAAAGGGAATGTTATGGCAGACAGAAGAAAAATTAGGAGCGACAGAGAAATAAGAAAGGTTTTTCTTGAATTGCTCAAAAAGAAGAAACTGGAACACATTACTGTTGCAGAGTTGACTCGTGAGGCGGACATTGGAAGAGCAACGTTCTATCTACACTATAAAGATGTTTACGACCTTTTTGAGAAAATGGAGCTTGAATTGTTTTTTTCTCTAAAAGAAATTTTTGCGCGCAGAGAAGACGAGGATATAAGCCGGTTATTGTTGAGGAGAGTGACCGAGACCATAGAGTATATTGAGGACAATATTGATTATGTAAGGGTGTTTTTTGCAGGGAAAGAATCTATTTTGCGCTTGGAACAATACTGTTCTAAACAATTTTTACTAGAGTTTTATCCGAATGAAAAAACAAACTATGGAGTTGTGGAAGTAGATTTTGTTGCATGGGGGTTTGTGGGAGTAATCAAAAATTGGATTTTGGGAAATATAGTTGCAGAAAAAAAAGAGCTAATAAACATACTAATGCATGTTCTAGCTCGATTTATACCTGATGTTATAATATAAAATGGTGTGGACCACAATATCATTCTAAAAGTGGGACAGTTTGTTTGTTTCCATTTTCATCCATTGCAACAAAAGTGAAAGAAGCGTTGCAAATTTTATGATGTCCGATGTTCTTTTTATAGTATTCTACTTCTACATCAATGTTGACACGCATAGAGGTTGTTCCGACACTTTCAAGATTTGCAGTTAAAACAACAACATCATTTGGCATTGCTGGTGCAAAAAAGTCAATTCGCTCAACCCTTGCTGTTACAACGTCGCAGTTGCAGTGTCTTTTTGCACAAATCGCTCCAACAATGTCCATCCACGACATCAGTTGTCCTCCGAAAAGTCTGCCTGCACCGTTAATGTGAGATTGTAACACTAACTCGGTCATCACAGTGTGTGAATTAATTGGACTTTTAACCTCACGTTCTTGCATTTTAATCTTTTCCTCTCAGCTTAATGTGACGGGGTTTAATCCCCACCGACTATATTATTTGCAAAATATTTATATACAAAATTTCGTGTTGTGTCCCAACATTTTTTAGGTTCAACTAAAAAACTAATTGCGTGGGTCGCATTGTCGATTATCAACAACTCTTTTTCAGCAACACAAGCTTCATAATTTTTAAGAGTCATTTTATAAGGAACAAACCTGTCTCTTTTTCCATGAATAAATAAAATAGGTGTTTTGTTGGTTTTTAGAACTTCGTTTGGTGAAGAATCAATGAATTTAAAGCCTGCTATTTTGTCGCACACAATTTCCAAAAGGTTAACTATTGGAAAAACAGGCAGATAATAACTGTGTCCCAAAATATGCTTAAAAATGGATTTTGCATCAGTATAGCCACAGTCTGCAATGCAACATTTAACATTTGTGGGCAGATTTTTGTTTAGTGAAAGTATTACTGTCGCGCAACCCATCGAAACACCGTAAAGCACGACTTGGGTATCCTCGCCAAATTTTTGAATAGCAAATTCAACCCATTTTTTACAATCCAAACTTTCTTTTGCACCAAATGTCAAGTGTTTCCCCTCGCTTCGCTCGTGGGCGCGCTGATGTGGTAGCAGAATAGTAAAGCCGTCGTCATAAAAAAACTTAACACTTCCTGAAAAGTCGTCGTGATCTTGCGCCCTGAAACCGTGCATCATAATCACGACTTTTTTACTGTTTTCTTTTTCAAGAATTTGAGTGTAAAGGTTGAGACCGTCAAAACTTTTTGTTTGTTCAATCTTGACATCTTGTTTTGCATACCACTGCCTAAACTCAATGAATTTGTGGGAATATTTCGCCCTTGCGCTGTTGGGGGGAAAGTTTGTGTTCTTTCTTCTTGGTTTGGATTTCAACGCAATGTTGAAAAACATATAAGATATAAAACACACCAAGACAATGAGAGAAGAAATGATGATAATGCTTAAAAACAGGTAAAAATTCATATAATGACCGTGCGATGTTTGGATTGCTGAATTGATGCAAACATCAAGAAAGTCGCCCTCGACTCATCCTTTCTTCAAAAAATTCAAATTAGTTAGCATGGATAATATCAAAATATATGCTCAAATAGTATAGATTATTTTGCTTGCTTAATGCAATCCCAATTTTCTTTAATGTAAACATAACCAGAAAGAATTGAGAAAAATGTTGCAACTCCCATGAAAAGCTCGTTCAGAACAATAATAATGTCCGAAATATTAGAGTTTGAGAGCCAAAATTCAGGGAAATAAACCTCTGCAATGTTTTGAGAATATGCTAAAACAAAAATAACAATGATTGCAATTATTTGAGAAACTGTTTTTATTTTGCCTAAATTATTCGCAGCTATTACTTTTCCACCTCCGGCGGCGACAAGTCTAACCGAAGTGACAGCGAATTCTCTGAACAAAATGACGAGAACTTGCCATACCGAAATCAGCCCCAAAGAAGAGAAACAAATAAGTGCGGACATGACTAAAATTTTGTCAGCGAGTGGGTCTGCAAATTTCCCGAAATCGGTTACTAGTCCATTTTTTCTTGCTATCGACCCATCTAGATAATCCGTGATTGAAGCAATTGCAAAAAGTATTAAAGCGATTAAATTGTTGTGAGGGATACCTGTTGCCATGACGAAAAAAACAAAGAAAGGCACAAGTATGACCCTTAACATAGTTAGCTTGTTGGGTGTATTCACAAAATCACCTTTCCCATTAAATCTGCGTCCATAGCGTCGTCGATAAGCACTTCCACGAACTGGCCAAAATAAGGTTTTTTATCTGTAGCAGTGAAAAACACTTTTCCGTCAATGTCAGGTGCATCCATGGCAGTTCTGCCAAAATAGCACTCTGCATAGCGATCAAATCCCTCGGTTAAAACTGTGAGTGTCTTGCCAATCATCGACTGTCCTTTTTTGTCCATAATTTGCATTTGTATGTCGGTTAAAATCTCTGAACGTGTGAGTTTTACGTCTTGATCTATTTGGTTTTCCATAATCGCCGCTGGTGTGTCTTCTTCAGCAGAATATGTGAAGCAACCCATTTTGTCGAACTGAATTTCCTCGGCAAACTCACAAAGCTGAGTGAAATCCTCCTCGCTCTCGTTTGGAAAACCAACAATAAACGTTGTTCTCAAAACAATACCGGGAACTTTTTCTTTGATTTTTTTCATTAGCGCAGTCAAACTTTCTTTGTCGCCACGTCTATTCATTAGTTTAAGTATTTTTCCGCTTGCATGCTGCAAAGGAATATCCATGTATTTTACAATTTTTTCCTCGTTTGCCATTGTCTCTAACAACTCGTCGGTGATTGTATCGGGGTATAAATACATAATTCTAACCCATTTTAAATCAGGGATTTTGCATATTTCTTTTAAAAGGTTTGGAAATTCATATTTTCCGTACAAATCAAGGCCGTATCTTCCTGTGTCTTGAGCGATTAAAACCAGTTCTTTTGCACCGTTTTCAACTAGTTTTTCAGCTTCGCATAAAACACTTTCTTTAGTCCTGCTTCTGTATGCACCTCGGATTAAAGGAATTGCGCAATATGTGCAGAAATTGTCACAGCCCTCTGCTATTTTCAAATAAGCAAAATAGCTTGGAGTCGTCAGTTCTCTGTCGCCCTCGAGAGGCATTTTTAATTTATCTGGGAACGAAAGACATTTTTCATCGTTTGAAATTGCCCTTAAAATGCTTGCAATGTCTCCGTTTGCACCAATCCCAACAATTGCGTCAGTCTCGGGAATTTCTTTTGCAATCTCGTCTTTATAACGTTCTGCAAGGCACCCTGTAACGACAATTTTTTTAATTCTGCCCTCTTTTTTAAGAGTGCAAAGCTCCATGATTTCTTCTATAGACTCTCTTTTTGCACTTTCAATAAATCCACAGGTGTTGACAATTGCAATGTCGGACAACCCAACATCGTCACAAAGCTCAAACCCTTCGTTTTTTAGGCTTGCCATCAAAACTTCTCCATCTACCTGATTTTTGGCGCAACCTAAACTTATCATTCCAACTCTTGGCATATCTTTAATACTCCATTCCACATCTGTTCAAATTCACAGACAAAATAAGACTAACGGTCTAGCCATTAATCATAAGATGAGTTTCTCATAACGCTGTTAATCTCTGAGTAAGAGTAGCCTCGCCTTTGCAAAAAAGCAAAAGCTTTTCGCCTGATTTTCTCGTCTTCGTCCCACATAGGGTATTTTTTTTCTAGTATTTCGGTGATGTTTTCACTGTTATCAGTGTCGATGTCGCACAAAACTTCGTCGATGATATCTCTGTCAATCCCTCGTTTATATAGCTCTGTGCGAATTCTAGAAACTCCGAATTTTTTTATGTTTATCATGTCCCTGACACAAATTTGCGCATAATTTCTATCGTCGAGAAGTCGCAGTTCTTCCATTTTATCACAGATTTCTTCTGCTGTTTCACGACTAACAAGCTCACACAATTTACGACAAAGCTGATTTTTGCTATAGTTCTTTAATCCCAAGAGGTAAAGTGCGCGTTCCTTTGCAATTCGGTAATCAGAACTTTTAATCAAATCCAAAAGTTCTTCATCGCTTATCTCCGTCCCCTCTTTAAAAGGGGAGAGGAGGAAGGTTTCTTTGTCCACTCTAATCGCTGCTTCACCGTCAAGGTACAATAATACTTTTCCTTTTTTAACAGAGGAAACTCTGCTGATTATCATTCGTCGTCTACCATTATGTCAATGTTGGTTTCAATGGTTGGGCGAGATTTTGGAGTTTCTTTTGAGACAGGGATTTCAACAGGTTTTGCCACTGATTTTTTTGCTGTTTTAGAAGCAAAAAGTTTTTCCCTGTTCTCTTTGATAAGGTCTTCAAGTTTTGCTGCAAGTTCAGGGTTGTCAGCAATAAATTGCTTTGAATTGTCTCTTCCTTGCCCTAGTTTTGAGCCTTCATAAGAGAACCAAGCTCCACTTTTTTGAACAATTCCCAAAGTTACGGCAATGTCTAAAATTTCGCCCTCTCTGGAAATTCCTTGGCCATACATGATGTCAAATTCTGCCTCTTTGAAAGGAGGTGCAAGTTTGTTTTTAACAACCTTAACTCTTGTTCTAGAACCGATTACGTCAGTGCCGGATTTTAAAGTCTCGATTTTTCTTATGTCAAGCCTAACAGAAGCGTAAAACTTCATTGCACGACCACCAGGAGTTACCTCCGGACTTCCGTACATAACTCCAACTTTTTCTCTTAATTGGTTGATGAAAATTGCAACACAATTTGTTTTTGAAATTACACCTGCAAGTTTTCTTAAAGCTTGTGACATTAAGCGAGCTTGTAAACCAACGTGGCTGTCGCCCATTTCACCTTCGATTTCTGCTCTTGGAACAAGGGCTGCGATTGAGTCTACAACGATTACGTCAATGGCGCCACTTCGAACAAGTGCTTCTGCAATTTCTAAAGCTTGCTCTCCTGTGTCGGGTTGAGCGACAAGCAAGGAGTCAACATCAACACCCAAAGCCGCTGCATATACAGGGTCGAGTGCGTGCTCAACGTCGATGAAAGCTGCGTTTCCACCTGATTTTTGTCCCTCTGCAACGCAGTGCAAAGCGATTGTCGTTTTACCCGAAGACTCTGGTCCGTAAACTTCAATAATTCTTCCACGTGGAAGTCCGCCTATTCCAAGCGCCATGTCAAGCGACACTGATCCAGTTGGAATTGCTTCTACATTTAGCGAACTGTTTTCGCCAAGTAACATTACCGCTCCATCGCCGAACTGCTTCTTTATATTTGATAACGCTGTTTCAAGTGCTGTCTGTTTGTCGTTTGGATTTCCAATTGTCTTTGTGCTTTTTTTCTCTGCCATGTTGCCCTCCAAAATTAAGTTGTATTACTATTGCTTCATCAACCAAAGTCTGTTAATCTTTATCATTGGTTAAATTGATGGAGTAATATTAGTTCTTCAGATTATTGTACCACACAATTATGTATTTTTAAAGAATTTTATTGTAAAAAAATAAAAAAGTTTTTAATTATTTGTTGGCACTTTTCAACTGATGAATTTTGTGTTATTATAATGCCAAAGAATAAGAGTAAGAGGCGTTATGAATAGAAAAGAATTATATGATTATGGCAGGAAAAATTTGAAATACAAAGAAGAAAGTATAATCCTTTGTGAGGAACTATACGGATTTTCGAGAAAAGATATAATCATGTCACCAGATGTAGTTGTTGAAGACACACAAGCTTTTTTTGAAGCTGTTAAAAGGCGTGAACAGGGCGAGCCGCTTCAATATATTTTGGGATATGCTTATTTTGACTCGATGAAGCTTAAAGTCGAGGAAGGTGTTTTGATTCCCAGAGAAGACAGCATGGTTTTGGTGAATTGTGCAGTAGATTTCATCAAAGATCAAAAATTAAAAGGCTTGGATTTGTGCTCTGGAACGGGTGCGATTGCGATTTCTGTTGAAAACTCCTGTGGAAAAGTTGAAATAGAGGCACTTGAGCTGTTTAAAACACCTCTAAAATGCTTAGTTTTCAACATTGCGCACTTTTCAACAGGAAGAGTCACTTGTGTTGAATCTGATGTGACTAAGAGTTTTTCAGAGTATAAAAACCTAGATTTTATACTTTCAAATCCACCATATATCAAAAGTGAAGAGATTTCAACACTTCAAACGGAGGTGCAGAACGAACCGCACACAGCTCTTGACGGAGGAGAAGACGGACTTTATTTTTATAAGATAATTTGTGAAAAATGGAAAAATGCGCTTAAAATTGGTGGATTTCTCGCAGTGGAAATCGGAGATACGCAAGGAGAGGAAGTCGGAAGCCTGTTTATTAACAATGGGCTTAGAGATGTAAAAATTTTGAAAGACTTGAATAATCTACCACGTGTTGTGTGTGGGGTTAGGGAAAGGTAAAGATAAAGATAAAGAAAGGAAAGTCACGGGAAGCAAGCTTGATAAACAAATTAGTTTG
>CAYJBU010000003.1:0-48301 GCA_964368155.1 uncultured Eubacteriales bacterium
AGATTATCAAAAATTTTCTTTGTTCCATTACACCAAAAAATGTTTAGTAATTTCAAGATATATTAAGTTTTGTTTTCACTACCCTTATGCGAGCATTAACTGTATTATTACAGGGCACTAAACCATCAAAGAGAGTTTTTCACTGTTTTTTTGTCAGGATAATTTATCTCATAAGTTTTTTCCTCATGATTAATTTTAACAACTGTTCCACAACTGTATTTTGCTGTTTCTTCTTTGAATTCACACGAGAATAGGTGTTCAACCATTTCGCTTTTTGCAGTTTTTTCATGAAGCTGTGAAGAAACTTTGTTTCTCTCAATATCAATGAGTAACTTTTCCTCTTCTTTATCAGGATTTAGATAAATCGGTCCTGAATTTAAAAGAGCATAAAGGAATTCACCGTCGCCAGAATATAGCGCCCACGGAGAAATAACGCAGTCATGATACACCAAATTAAACAAAGGTGTTGGTATTCCTTTTTGTGGCTTTCCTTGATGTAAAATGTGGTCGTACGGAGCATAGTGAGCAAAAACAAGACTTTGCATTGACCAGTCGACAACCTCCTCTGAGCTTGGAAGTATATCTCTTGAAAGAAGATAGTCAAAGCATTGTTTACGGAATTCAAAACATTCTTTACGACTCATTTTATGCAGTGGATTTGTACATTCATCTCCCTCGTTACAGGTGAATACGTCTAGATATGTGGCTTCAAGCTCAATCCCTTGCTTAAACAACTCTTCAAAGTTTCTTTTCACATAGAAAGGTGCTTGAGTAGCGCAAAGATAAGTCTGTCTTCCGCCAGCCCAAATCGAATGCTCGTTATATTTTCCATCAGCTTGAAGGCAAGCGAAATTATCATCAAAACTAGGAGCGTCAAAGTAGTAATCTCTATATTGGTCGTGTATACCAAACATATATCCTAATTTTTTCATTGTGTCAGAAAGCTCTTTCATGCCTTCCCAACCACCAGCCTCTATGCAAGCTGGCAAATAATCAGGGTGTTTATTGTCATAACCGGGGTCGCCCCAACCGTCAAGGTGAAGATACACCTTTTCAAGGCCTAATTCTTTCAACCTTTGCATTTGAGCAGTTCTTTTTGAAAACGGAATAACTTGGTCCATTTTTTCTGGCTTTTCTGCATCATAATACCTTGATTCAGGCGAAATATGCGTTTTAATTCCAAGATGAACTACAGCACTTCCAATAAGCTTATCAACATATTCACAGCGTGCAGCTTTTTCTTTTAGTGAAGTAAACAAGCCTTTTTCTTTTGAATATAAACGATACTCTTTACACATTGAATTATAATCGCAGTCCTTAAAAAATCTGTACTGAAAAATTCTTCTGTAAGATAATTTCCCAAGACTTTCAATAGCTCTGGGATATACATGTAGATAAGGTCCGTTTGCAGGGTGTTCTAACTCATATGCTGCATCCCACGGAGTTTCGCTAATTGCCATGTATCCGCCCTCGGGAGACACTTGTCCCCACCAAGGCATATATGCGGAAACACTACAAAACATACCGTCGAAATACAAAGGAGCATCTGCCTTGTTCAAGCTTTCTTTCCAAGTGTTAGGAGTTATTAAACCTTGCAAAATATTTAACACCGAGTACCATTTGTCACTGTTGTTGTTAAACTCAAGTGGAGATGGCCAATAGATTTCTTTTAGAATTTCTGATGGTTCTACAATTGGAATTAATTCAAAATGCACATGCTCAGTTGTAGACTCTACCCATATTACGGTGTCGAATTCAAGCTCTGTTCCCTCAAACCCTTTATAACTGCTGTGAATTCCCTTTCCTACACCAGTAGTCCACGGTTTATGGGTGATTTGTTTTGCTGCAGTAAATTCGATTTCTTTATCCTCAAAAACTACTTTTGGAATAAAACCATCTACACTTTTCCATTGTTTCCCACAATAATTTACTTCGAGTTTTAATGTTTCGCTATGCAAACTAATGTTGATATTATCAAATGAAATTTCAGTTTTCATCATATACCTCTTAATTTATATTATAAAAATTTAATTGTCTTCTTTCATTCTAAAATCGAGTGCTTTAGGAATGTCATCCTTAGGAATACCGTGAACATCTGCATACGCCAACCAAAGTTTTGTGATATTCGTTTCGCCCTCTCTGATAACTGCATATTCTTTTTTGAATGCTTCTTTAAGGAAATCCCATTTTTCAAGATGGAATGCTGCCTCGCACACATTAAGATAAATCCTCTCAGGACTTTGATACTCTGCTGGAAGACTGCAATATAAATCGAACAATTTTTGCCATTGCTTGGTGTGAACAAGCATACCAGTATATTCTTGAAGCAAAGCGAAATCAACTTTTGTATATAAATCAAAATCGATTTTTTCCATGTATGCAATAGCTTCATCATATTTTTTCTCTTGATTTAAACTATATGCTAGGTTTCTATAACTCATAGGATGAGCAGAGCTGTTTGCTATTTCTTCGCAAATAGCAATAGCCTCTTCTGTTTTCCCGTTTTCAAAATACATTACAGATAAAAGTAATTTTGTTGTTGTATTTTGAGGCATATCTTTAAGGTATTTTTCATATGTCATATCAGTGATATATGAAATCGGTAATTCTTTATTAGAAATATCTTTAATATCCTTTTTATTTAATACATCAATCCAAATCTCTTGCTCCTGAGACAATGAGTCCTTTGAAAAATTGCATGCAATCGGCAATGAAGCAGTGCCTTCTATGCCTCGTTTTAAGTTTTCAAGCGCACCCCAACCTGTACCCATGTGTAATATTTCTCCACATGCCAAGTCTGCAAATTCACCATATTTCGCATCAATAGCCAAAACTTGTTCAGCAGTTAAGCAGTTTTCAATAGCTTTTGTAACGATTTCTCTAGAATCGTCATATGACTCTTTATTTGCGCTTCCAGCGTCAATCGAAGTGGCTCCGAAAATTTGTGTAAATTCAATTGTGCTTTCTGCGTCCATGTCAAATCCATGCAACTGTGTTGGTGCAAGTCCTGCTTGAATTTCTACATAGTCACCTTTTCCGTCTTCTGACAGAAAATCTCTCCAGTGTCTTCCTCCGTTATGAGTTCCCCAGCAAAACATCTTTCTTGCAAAAAGAGGTTGTGTAGAACGGTCAAAAACAACAGTCCCATCATTATAAGTAATTGCTTCCCAAGGCGAAGGCAATGTTTTTGGATTTTGGAAAAAGTATTCGCTTCCGTATCTGAAATTCAAAGGATAAGAAGCGTCTTCTTTCATGGTAGAAATAAAAGGCATGTCACAGCTACCAAATCCATTTTTCTTATTGTTGCTTTCATCTCCCGGATCTAAGAAAATAACACTCTTTGTTGAAGAAAAAACTCTACAACCCTCTTCTTCTCTTACAGCAATGTTTGTCCACCAATACATTGGAACAGTATGCTTAAGTTCATTTCTAATTTTAGTATGTATTATTAATTGCTCACTGCCTTTAGGCAAATGAAAATCAATTTGCCACACAAGGCCTCTTGTTCTTTCGTAATCATACATTCTTACAAATTCATAACCGTCGGGAGATTGTACCATTGCAAAGAACACATCGTCACAAGTTGAATAAGTGTGTCCTACTTGAGCAATATTCCATTCAATTCCTCCTGAAAACCAAGCGTCTCTGATTGCAAGATTGCATGGTTGCATTACAGGATTTTTATAGAAAATTTCTTGCCCTGTTCTTTTGTCGAACAACGAATATAGCCTCCCTCCATATTCAGGAAAGAAAACTGCTTTTAAATATTCGTTTTCCATTTCGACAGTTTTAATCTTCATTATATCTCTATTTCGAGTATATCTGTCTTGTTTTTTATATGGTAACATACGAAAAGTAGATTGATACCCAAAATTAACCAGCTGATCTTCAGTCATTGTACCATTATTTAACGGATTGGCATTTTGCGATTTGTCTCTAAAAAAGGGAAGTGGATTAGTTTCACCAACAGGGGCTCCCAATATTTCTAAATAACTTTTACTAATTGACAATTAAAACACAACCTTTCAATATTGTACTAATTTGTACACCATGATAATTACCGATATTTATATCAACATTATAGTACTAATTTATTATATTTGCTATATCAAATTATACATAAGCTTATGTATTTTTACGCAATTGACGTGAACCCTCTCGGTATGTTATATTAAAACTAGTAAAAAAATTCATAATTTTAATAAAAATGACACAATTACATTATATCTCAACAATATTTACGCAACGTTGAACGATTAACATTAATTGTGCATTTTAACCAAATTTGATTTAGAACACAACCTTATAATCATGTTGTGTTATAGATAGAGTTAACATTAACAAGCGGGAGGAAAAAGAATGAAAAAAGAAAAAATAATCAAATGTTTGAAAAGGGACTGGATGCTTTATCTGCTAATTTTACCTGTTTTAGCATGGTACATAATGTTCGCTTATGTTCCCATGAGCGGTGTTATGCTTGCTTTTAAAGAGTTTAGGTATGACATGGGAATTTATATGAGCCCTTGGGTTGGCTTTGAGCATTTTGAAAAAATGTTTGAAGACGCAGATTTTTGGAACGCAGTTAAAAATACTTTAATATTCAGTTTCGGAAGAATATTGTTCCACTTCCCTGTTCCAATTATTGTAGCAATTTTACTTAACGAAATTCGCCATCCAAGACTTAAGAAATTTTACCAAACAGTGTTTACATTCCCACATTTTATTTCTTGGGTTGTTCTTTCAGGTATATTAATTAATATGTTTGCATCAAATGGTATCATTAATCAAGTTTTCGCAGTATTAGGAATTGATCCGGTATCACCATTCTTAAGTTCTGATACTTTTAGGCAATCTATTTGGATTTCTAACATTTGGAAAGAATACGGCTGGGATACTATTATATATATGGCGGCGTTGACCAGTATCGACCCTCAATTGTATGAAGCAGCAGAGATTGACGGCGCTAACAGATTCCAAAAAATGAAGAGCATAACTCTCCCCGGAATTTTCGGAGTTGTAAGCATAATGCTTATTCTTCAAGTTGGTGGAATTATGAGTGGAGCTTCTTTTGACCAATTATTCAACCTTTATTCAGCTCCTGTTTATGATGTAGCAGATACTATTGACACTTATGTGTTTAGAATATCTTTTGAATACGGAGTAAACTTTGGATATACCACAGCGATTGGTTTATTCAAATCTGTAATAGGAATTGTAATGCTTGCAAGTGCAAATAAAGTAGTTACAAAACTAGGTCAACAAGGATTATTCTAAATAACGGAACTGAAAGAGAGGTAAATGTTTTGAAATCGACTAAAATAAAATCACACAAAAAAAGACTTACTGTTTTTGAAATTGTATTATACTCTGTGTTTATGATATTGGCTTTAATCACAATTTTCCCAATATACAATGTATTAATTGTTTCAATTTCAAATACAGTCGCAACAGCAACACACTCACCATATATCCTACCATATGTCTTTGATTTGACAGGATACAAAACCATTATGATTGATGAATATTTCTATAAATCATTGTTTACCACTTTGTTTGTCACGATAGTTGGAACAGGATTGAATATGCTATTTAGCATTATGGGTGCATATGTATTAAGTCGTAAAAGGCTTTTGGGCAGAAATATATTCTTATCTTTAATTCTTTTTACAATGTTCTTCTCAGGAGGATTAATCCCAACTTACTTAACAGTTATTGGCTATGGTCTTGGAAATACAGTTTGGTCTATGATTGTCCCACCACTTGTCAGTACATATTATTTAATTATAATGAAAAACTATTTCTCAAATCTATCTCCTGAACTTGAAGAGGCTTCTAAAATAGATGGGGCTAACGATTTAGTTGTTTTAGTTAAAATATTCCTTCCAATTTCCGCACCGTTTATGGCTACATTTGCACTGTTTTATGCGGTTGAAAGATGGAACGAATGGTGGAATGCATTCATTTACATTAGCGACAGAGACATTCAACCACTACAAATTTATCTAAGACAAACATTGGTTGCATTTAACAATCAGCTTACATCACAGGCACAAACAGCACTTCAAACACAAGGAAAAATCTCAGTTCAATCTGTACAAATGGCTAATATCGTCATTGCAATGTTCCCAATCATGTGTGTATATCCATTTTTACAAAAATACTTCGTCAAAGGTGTATTGATTGGTTCTGTCAAAGGCTAATTATACTTTTGAAATAAAAAATCAAAACAAAGAGAAAGGTGGTCATAAAATGAAAAACTACAAAAAAATTCTTGCTGCATCTTTAGCAGCAGCGATGCTTGTTGCATCTTTCACAGCGTGTAGCGCTCCTGAAAGCGAAGGCACCAACAGCACAGGAGGCGGAGGCACTACTTCCACTAGTGGTGGAAATGGTGGTGGCGACGACGGCGGCGACGAAATGATGGAGTTCGACGTAAGCATTGCTATTTGGGACGTTGAAAAAGGCATGGCTAACGGAGCAGATGATCCAATTCTTCAAAAATTAAAAGAGGAAACAGGCATCACATTCAGTCCACTAAATGTAACATGGGACGACTATGATCAAAAATTAAAACTTTGGGCATCAAGCGGTCAGCTTCCTGATATGTTTGCATCCGGTTATGTAGGCTCTTCTGTATATTTTGACTGGATAGATCAAAATGTTATCCGTTCTGTTCCAAGTGATTTATCTGCATACCCTACACTTGAGGCTTACATGCAAGGAACAAGAGCTCAATCTTCAAAAGTTGATGGCGAGTTCTACATGATTCCAAGACAAACTTACCCTGATTTATACTACAGTGTTCTTGATAGAAACGTAGCTTATAGATGGGACTTAGCTCAAGCAGCAGGTATTACTGAAGAACCAAAAACAATGGACGAATTCAGAGAAATGCTCTTAGCTATCATTGACGCAGACCCTGAGAGTTCTGGTATCAGTGGTATCACAGCAACATTCCCAGATGCTCTAATCGGTGGTATTATTTTCCCTTGGGCTGAAATCGCTCCAGGCAAATGGGTACATACAGGTGAAGAGTTCATGCCTAGCTATTTCGCAGGCTATGAGAACGGAACATTGTTACAAGCTATGCAATTAGGTAGAGATATGTACGAAGAAGGTACAATTGAAAACGACTTTGCATTAACTACAACCGTAACTGGCCCTGAAAAATTCTTACAAGGGCAAAACGCAGCATATATTTACGCTGGTGGTATGGGAAGCTTGTATAACGGCATTGCAAGAGACTGGGCTGAGGTTTATCCAGACAAAGATTTCCATGAAAGCGTTAAAATACTAGACATTATGCCAAGTATAGATGGAATTAAACGTTATTTCGTTGATACAGAGTCATGGAGTGAAACTTACTTCTCTTCAAATGTTGACGATGAAAAAATGAATGCACTTCTTAAATTGTTTGACTTCTTACACACAGACGAAGGCAAATACCTAATGTTTGCCGGTTTTGAGGGTGTAGATTATGATTTGGATGAAAACGGTGCAGCTGTATTAAGAGAAGGAATTGTTTTAGCAGATAAATATCCAACAATGGATTCTTCATTCTCAAGCCTTGCTGTTTGGAATCCAAATAACGTTAACCCTAACTTCCCAACAAACACACCAATGGAATTCTATGACATGAATAATGCAAGATATGAAGAAGCTAAAAACGAAGGCGAAATGTTTGAGTTTTATCAAGAAGTTTCCTTCCTTTACACTCCTTTAAAATCTGACTTTGTTTATAGTCATACAGACGATTTCTTAGCAGTTATGGCTGGTTCTGAGCCAGTTGAAACCATGTTAGATGACCTAATGGCTGGATACGAGGCTGACGGTTTATCAGATATGATTGCTGAAGTTAATCAATATGCTGCAGATGCAGGCATTACTCCTTAATCACAAAAATACTAACTGTAAATTTATTTTGAAACTTTAATTCATAATATATTGTCGCACAGTAGGTAAATAAAGCACTGTCGGCTTAACGTCGGCAGTGCTTATTCTTATATAAAGGATGGTTTAATACATGTTAGGATTAATAACTCAAAAAGAAGAATTTCTGTTTCCCGACAGTCCACTTTCTGCATTGCCTGAAAAAATTAAAATAGCGTCTGCAAAAAATGGAATGAGAGGTATTCAAATCTTACTCAAAACCAGTGAAAATGTAGAGTTTAGCATAGATACTGATTGTTTTGACATTGAATTTTTCAAAATGAAAGCTTTATATGTTGAGTACAATACCGGAGATGGTGTTGAGCAAGGTGGTGCGATGGTTATTTTGTCTGAAACTAAGCCAACATATGCCATTAGAAAAGCTCCGTTTTATGAATACGACTGCTTAATACCACTTGATAATTCAATCGTGGAACCCGACAAAGGTGTTGCCGCTGCATACATAACGCTAAAACCCAAATGCGACACTCCAGCAGGCGATTACTCTGTTAATCTTACTGCAAAATCGGGTGATGAGTGCTATTCATGCAGTGTAGAAATAAAGGTTTATTCCGCTTCAATACCTCTTGGAACATTTGATGTAACTAACTGGTTTGGGCTTGATACAATGGAGAGATTTCACGATGTAAACAGAAAAGAAGAATCGTTCCTACCCGTTCTTAAAGATTATATCAAAGCCATGAGACGTACCCACCAAAATGTATTCTTTTTAGCACTTGAAAGTGGAGAATGCACTATTTCAAAAAATCCATATGAATTTTCATTCGAAACATATGCGCCAATCATTAAAGCTTTCTTTGACAGTGGAATGGACAAAATGGAGATTGGTACTTTACTATCAAGAAGTTTTGACGAAAAAGGAGAGCGTAATCATTATTGCAAGAATTTCAGTTGCTCTATGGCTCAAGACATTTTATTTGATACGGTTGAGGGATATTCAATTTGTGCAAAATATGTAAAAGCTTTAGCAGAATTTTTAAAGAAATACGGCTGGGAAGATAAAATCCTGTTTCATATCCATGATGAACCTGACATACATTACAAAGATGAAGAAACGCTGGAAAACAGAAGAAAAGAATACTATCTAGCTGTAAATCTCGTTAAGAAATATTTGCCTAATGTAAAAATTGTTGAAGCAGTCGGAAGCTCAAAATTCTACGGAGGAATTGACATTTGGACACCTGTAACAGCAAGCTATGAAAGGTTAAAAGATGAGTTCGACCTTTTCACTGAACTTGGCGAAACTGTCTGGAATTACGTTTGCTGTGGTCCTCAAGGAAACTGGTTAAACAGATTTTCTGACTTCCATTTAATAAAGGGTAGAATACTATTTTGGGGCTTTGCAAAAAACAAAATTAAAGGCTATCTACACTGGGGATTTAATCGTTTCCCTGACGGAATGAATCCTTTTGAAACAACAAGTTGCCCTAACAACACAGGCATTGGAACTAATTTCCCTTGTGGAGATTCATTTATCGCTCTACCAGGCGAAAATGGCAAAGCATGGCTCACCATGAGACTAGAGGCATCAAGAAGAGGCGCTGAAGATGTCATGTTACTCCAAGCTTTAAGGGAAAAGGATAAAGAATTGTTTGATAAAATTTTAGGTGAAATCTTCACTTCTAACACTGAATATGAAATTGATACGGATAAGTTTGAAATGGCATACGAAAAATTATTATCTGCTCTTAGTTAATGTTTTGTATAACAGATTGCTATATGCTCAATATTAGCTAGAACTAAGCTAATTCAAACTTGTATTTACACGACTTGTTTCAATACTATCGTGTAATATAGTCAAACCAATACAAACCCCAAACAGACCAGCAGGTAAAAATCCGTTTAACTGCGTTGTCGTCAGTCGCAATAGAGCAACTATTACTCCCTCCTCCGCCTTGTTAAACAAAATTTTACCTTTGCTGTCTTTGTACGTTTTTTGTATTGGTTCGACTATAAATCAACAATTTATATCCCGATTCTTCTATTAGTTTTTCAACTAAAATTTAAGAATCGGGATATTTTTTTACTTTTATTTAATTTCACAAATCATGATTATTGCGACCTCTACATAACATCAATCACTAAACACTACAAAATATAATCTTATCTTCTTTTACAGCACGTTTGAAATTTTTGTTTTTCCACAATAAATCTGCCTTAACTGTGATTTCTCCAGCAGTTTTTGTGCTTTTAACAAGAATGTTACAAGTTCCAAGCTGTGGAACAACAGGATTTGCGCCAATGGTGCTATCCCCTATTATCTCACCCTCACCCTCAATCTCAAAGATTATCGGGTGCATATCTGCTGTATACGGAACAATATTCCCCTCACGGTCGAGTACATCGCAACTCACTCTTACAATATCAGCTCCGTCAGCAACAAAGTCAAATCCATCGCTTTGCACCGAAAGTTTTAATTGCCAAGCTACTCCGGGGGCTTGTACAGTTTGAGTTTTCACCACTTCCCCACCGACTATTGCTTCTGCTTTTAAAACAGAACGCTCTCTGACTTTGTATTTGTCGCGAACATCTTTAAATATAAACGGAGGGTGCGAAACTGCGATTTTTTCAGGTATTTGTTCTCCCACAAATACATCGTCATGATAAAGCCTAATGCTATCAGCATTTGAAAGCACGGTTATATCATTAGGGCTTATTTCACTCCACAAGTTAGCAATATGCAAAACTACTCCTGCTTTTTCAATCTCTTGTTGTGACTGCATGAAATAGAAACTGAATTTTCTGTTTCTAAACAAATCGAGATAACCGCCCCAACAAGGATTAATGTGATACCCTCTGTTGTGCTCTATTCCAGGCCAAGTTCCAAACCCACAAAGTTTTTTATTGTTATACATATCTATGTAATTGTGGCCTTGGCATTGTGGGTCTTTTCCTATCATACGGTCAACTGCTCTGAGCATTGCATATTCCCCAAATCCACGTGGAGAACGCCACGAGCAGTTTTGGTCGGTCCAGTTATCAGGGCAGTCGTTATATTCACGCACCCAAAGCAAAGCACCGCCATCTTTTGTACCAACTCCCTCATAGTTTTCTGCAGTTGGAGATAACATCAGTGGGTCAAATTCTTTGTAGCTTATGTCCATTTTTCCGTAATCCGCGCCTACGTAACACTCAGCATAAGGGAATTCTTCGTGCACGCATTCATATGCACTATCTTTATAAGTGTCGCTCATTGGCGACTCGTTCATATAAGGCTCCCAGATGAAAATACAAGGATTGTTGCGTTGCCATCTAATTATTTCGCGCATGTTTTGCACTGCTTGTGCTTCAAAGGTTTCATTTCCAAAAAATTGCCAACCTGGGTTGCTCACGATAAGTGTTATTCCAAGTTCGTTACACGCATCAGTAATAGCTCTTCCAAACGGATAATGCGAGCGCAGACTCGTCATGCCTGCTTCGTGTAAGTATTTCATGTCTTTATACAGCAAACTATATGGAACAGCGTTTCCTATGTATGGGTATGTTTGGTGGTAGTTAGCACCTGATAGTCTATATGACTTTCCATTAATTATAGTTCCGTTTTTAGGTGTGAACTCAAAATTACGTATTCCAACGGAAATTGTAGTGTTGTCGATTTTCTCTCCATCTGCTTCAATTTCAACATCAAGAGTGTATAAATTTGGGCAATCAGGTGACCAAAGCATAGGATTTAATACATCTGTGTGTAAAGTCACATGAATATCCCCGCCTGCACTCAATTTGCATACTGTACTGTTTTTCGCAACTACTTCACCACCGAACGAAAGGGTCATGCACACTGAAAATTCTTTCTCTTGTTCACAGCAATTTCTGACATGGGTTTTCACATTTGCTATTGCAAAATTTTCTGTGACTTCTTCACTCCAGAAAAACACTCCGCCTCCTGCAACAACATTTTCAACAAGTGAATTTGTTATATGCAGTTTATCGGTGATTATAAGTTCCACATCTCTATACAAGCCTGCTTCATAAGTGAAATCAAGTTCGTCTTCTTCTTTACCCAATGGGTAATTTGGGTCTGGAGTGTTGTCCGAAATTAATAAAATTTCATTCTCTTCACCGAATTTCACTAAAGAAGTTATATCCATTACACAAGGAATATATCCACTGTAATGTTTTTTCACCAACTCACCGTTTATGAAAAATTCTGTTATACCCATTACACCCTCAAAACTAAGGAATATATTTTTATCCTCATTTTCTGTTGATATAAGTATATTCTTTTTGTATGTGTATTTTCCTTGATAATCCAGGCATCCGCTTGAAATTGCAGGAGTTAATTTTACGCAGTGGGGAACACAGACAAGCTCACTGCCATTTTCAAAATTATCTCCTAATGAAAATTCCCAATCTTTGTTAATCTTAATAATGTTTCTAGCCATACTTCACCTCTTAATTTTTGTTTAATCTTTTTTCGTACATGGTTTCGCTAAACTCTCTAACTGAATCAATCATTTTGGGGTAAGGAATGTCGCATATATCCACCAGTCCGATTTGATAGTTTTCACCGTCAAAACGTCCCGATATCGGCTGTGTTGCATACTCAAACCAATGAGCACCCACCATGTTAGGGTGATTTAGCGCAGAATTTAGGTAATATGAGAAGGCCTCTGCCCTTTGCTCTTGGCTCTCAGTGGCTCGTAGACCAGGGTGAATTCCATCTCTATCTAGTGCACCAAAGTGGAATTCTCCTATCAAAATCGGCTTACTAAGCTCAAAAGGGAGCGCAAAATTAGCCACCGTATAGCGGTATTGATTAATACTAACCACATCGCAATATTTACACGCAATTCTTAATATTTCATCACGAAAACGAGTCTCTCTTGGATATCTGTGAAAATCTAGTCGTGAACCAAGATACAATTTGTTTGGCGCATATTTTTTCAAACACTCCGAAACAGTTTTGTAGTAATATTCCCATTCGTCAACGCTGAAATCCATATGAATTTCATTGTCCACAAACACTCCTATGCACAAAGGGTCGTCTGCAAACATTTTAGCTCCGCGAATAACCTCTTCGCACAATTTTTTCTTCCAACAATCGTTTAACGCTCGCCCGTCGCCCAATTCCCTGTCATATCCACTGCTAACGGTTGCTGTATACGGAGTTTTTCTAATGGAAATCAACTCTTCATCCGACCAGTTCCCAATAGTGTTTACCCCCCAAGAAGCAAATCTTGCATGGATGTTTTCATACGCCTTGCTAATATAATCATCGCCGTACTTAGTTTTTAAATTATTCGCATAAAAACATCCATCTTTGGGGTAGTTTTCGAACAATTCTTCTCTGCCAATTTGCTCGGTAACTCTTTCTAATCTAATCGAATTTACTCCAACAGACCAAAACAAATTCCCAAGAGGAGTTATCAAATACCAATTCCCATTAATTAATTCTGTTCTGAAATGCCCTGTTGCCTTTGTAGATATATCAGAAATATAACCACCGTACTTATCCAAATTCTCTATCGGTTTCAACAGTTCCTCTTGTATTAAGTCGCTGTCTTGGTGCACCTTGTCTTCCCATTCTCTGCCTGTAAATTGTCCATACTTGTCAATAAGTGGCAAAGTTTTCAATTTTAACTCGCTAGTAGGAACAATCACCTCTCCTGCTGGACAAATTGAATGAATAGTTATAAACGCTTCTGTGTGTGCCTGTTCTGCCTCTAAAGTTATTTGGCTTAAATGCTTATGATTGGCTTCCTTTGCACCCTCAGCCCAATATTCATAGTAATTACCTGGTTTTCCACGCATTGCAGGATATAGTTTTTGCACGTTTTCATCAACAGAACGAGACTGAAAAAGCTTGAGTTTTTTTCTTTCTCCACTTTTAAAGCTCTGCATTCCCGAATTCCAATAACCCCCGCCCAAATATCCAAAAATGTTAATGCTTTGCTCACAAACAACTGTCATGTCGAGTTCCATATATAAATAAGGCGTCATATCAATTTCAGGGAAGGTAAACGAAATTGTCGGCCACGGTGCATCTTCAAAATTAATTCTTAAAACTTCTTGCTCACATATGTATGAAGAATCTATTGTTTCTTTAACTAATATTTCAGCAATATTAACTTTCATAGTCATCATTCTCCTTGTTCGTTCTGTAATCAGATGGATATACTCCTGTTATTTTCTTAAAGTCTCTAGAAAACTGCTGTGAATGTTTAAACCCAACCATTTGAGCAATTTCATATACTTTTATACTTGCATCGCTTAAGAGCATAATTGCTTTTTTCACACGCAATCTCATTAAATAATTTGGAAAGGACAATCCAGTTTCTTTTTTAAACACATGACTAAATCTTCCATAGCTAAGGGATACATGCTCAGCTACACTTGTCATGTCTAAACTAGAATTCACATAATGTTTTTCCATATATTCAATTGCGTGTTGCACTATATTATCATGTGAAACACCGCTTTTCTCAGACGGTTTAACAATTCCACTTTCAAACAAAGCCCTCAATTTCTCATCTAGCGCAGAAATAGCAACAGGTTTTAGCATGTAATCATCGGCTCCTTGAATAAATGCCTCACGCACATATTCAAAATTATCGTGACCACTCACTGCTATAAGATAACCTTTGTAACCTTGTTCACGCAGTCTTTTAATAAAAGAAGGACCACTAACAATGGGCATTCTGATATCAGTAAAAATAATATCATATTTGTTTCTCTCTACATTAGATAATCCCTCCGCAGCAGATTGCGCTGTTGTGCAGCTATACTGCACTCCATGATTTAGCTTTCCTATTTTAATTACTAGACTTTCAGAAACAAAGGATTCATCGTCTACTATCAAGATGTCGACTGACTTCATCAACGTTCCCCCCTTGCAATAATGATGTATTTATATTATACTTATTATGATAAACAAACTACTCTAAAACGAAAGGGGATTACCACATGAAAAGACCAAAATCTTTTTACCCTCACTTATTAAAGTATATTGTATTATTTTTGATTTTGCCATATGTACTGTTATTAGGATATATCTTCGTAAATATGATTTCCACAAACAATCAAGCAATAAATGAAAAAATCACACTTTTTGAAAATCAAAACGCTCACACTCGCGATTCTTTACTTAACGACATAGTAAATCGTGCAAGAAATCTGTCTAACAACAATTTGTTAACCAGTTTTTTTATCTCTGATTATAGTGTGAAAAGTTGGTATAACTACCAAACCGATGTTCTTGAAACAGCAACTCTGGGGCACGACTCCATTTCTGATTTCACAACAAAGTTTTTTTACACCAACGAAACAATACCTCAAGGATTTGGAACATTCTTCGATATAGAAGTAGCTTTATCATTTTCTTTTTTTGAAGAATTTGTTAACTCAGACCTATCTTACGCATGGATTAAACCCCAGCAAGCAAGCGAATATCCACAAGACCCATATAATCTTTTTCATTACAATTACACTTATTTGCACAAGGTTTTTGTAAACGATGAACTGAGCCATATCATAGCAATTTCTTCTCCTGCGAATGTAGTTAATCAAAGTTTGTTTTTAGATACATCGCAAGACGTTGCATACTTATATAGCAGCGCTGACACTGTAATCATCGGACCAAAACAATTTGCAGACAGCATTGCTTCAATGGAAGAATATACAATTGACTCACTCAATCAGGCGAATTATCGTGTAGGGACATTCAATTTTAGTGGGCTTGACCAAACCATCTTTTATCTTTGGGAGCCTGACAACACTTACTTAGGAACTATAATCATAATGACCTTGGTTGTTTTGCTCTCATTTTTCGCAGTGTGGAAAGTATTAAGTATAGTTCGAAGATTATATAACGATGTAGCTTTATGTGTAGATGAATTTGATATGATTGTGCAAGAACAGTCCTATGCTAACACTATTTCAGGGGTAAGTCACAAGCTTAAAAGCAGACCTTCTTTCCTTGAAATAAACAAAATAAAAAGCATTTTCAACGCTCTGATAAAAAACATCAATAACCTCATATTAATAACAGCTAAGCAAAGTTCAGATATCACCGACAGTCAGCTAAAAGCAATGCAACATCAAATTAATCCGCATTTTATGTATAACACTCTTGAAGTTTTTGCTTACAGAATGATTCAACACGACATGACTGATTGCGCCGAAGCAATAGTTTCTTTTGCAGATATTTTGCGTTATAACATTTCTGAAAACAATGTAATTTCCAGTGTTAAAGAAGAATTAGAGCAAGTTAAGCGTTATTTCCAAATTCAAAAGATTAAATTTGATAAAGCAGATTTAAACATAGAAATCGAGGACAACTGTATCAACCTTATTATAATGCGTTTTTTATTACAACCTCTGGTTGAAAACTGCTTTGCTCATGCTATTAAAGATGGCAAAATAAACATAAACATCGCAGTGAAAAAAGAAGAAAATTTTATCTGCTTTGAAGTTATTGACGATGGTGTTGGAATTGATGAGGATAAACTAGAAAAACTAAACGAGATTGCATCTGCTAGAGACACAGAGTTTGATGGACATATCGGTCTTAAAAACATTAGCAAACGATTATCTCTATTTTATAACAATAATTATGATTTTTCAATATCTAGCGAAAAAAATGTCTTCACAAAAATCACATTAAAGCTTGGAATTTTGGATAATTCTAATTCTTAAAGTAACTAAGGGTGGCTCAAACGAGCCACCCTTACATTTATAGTTGAACCAATTCAAATCACCCACAAAGACAGAATTTTACTGACTGGACCGTTTGGGTTATATTTGGTTAACTATATATTATCATTGATTACGTGGCCATGCAAATTCTACGCCCATTTTTTCTTTGTTTTCTTGGAATCTTTCGTTTCTGTACTCATCCAATTCAGTCATTCCCATAGCATCTAAAGCAGTAATTGTTTCATTATAAATTCTTTCTGCTTCTTCAGGAGTCTCAGCCATAATGATTTGTGGCTCTTGAGTTGACCAATATGTATCAATTTGTGATTTCATTGCAGCTAAATCGCTTCCACCTTCCGGAAGAACATTGCTAAATATTTTATCATCATATCTTGGTGCAATTTCAAAATCTTGTGATGCATAATATGCTAGATTATCTAATGTTCCTTCTGTTGGTATTGGTGGTGAATTTTCCATTTGATATACGAAGTCCAAAACATAGCCAACAGCTGGTGTTTTGCGTGTTGCGTTGAATGTAGTTGGGTCTTCATCCATCATTTGTTTCACTTCAGGTTTAATCTCAACATATCCTTCGTCATTAAAGAAATATCCGTCGTAGCCGCCGTTATATTCTGTCAAAGCCATTTCCTCTTGTGCAAGGAATGACATAAGTTGAACTGCTCTATCAGGATTTTCACAATTTCTAGAAATATAAGTTCCTGTCCACCCACCTGTTGGTGACGGAGTGATTATTGGGTCTTTTCCACTTGTGCCTTCAATATAACCGATTGGCAAAACTGCTGCCGCATTGTCCGAGCCATAAAGTGCACCAGCACCCGAAAGGCCTATACAAGCAAACACTTGGCCAGATGCCATACGTTGATCCATTGTAGTTCTGTCTGCAGTAAATGCTTCATCAGGAATTAAACCCTTATTAAATGCTTCGTTCATAAATAGTAAAGCTTCTAAATACTCAGGTTCTCTCCAAATGTTTATATAATTTCCTTCTTCATCTTCTCTATCCACTCCAAATTGCTCAGCTAGATACCAAGTGCCTAAACCACCATTTACAGGATATAGCGGATAAACGTCTAACCCATTATATTGATAGTTTGCTTCTTTAACCATCTCTAAAGCTTCCATGAAACCATCTTTTGTTCTCATGCTCTCAGCGGTGATGCCTAATTCATTCATGATATCGTCTCTTGCGCTAACTACATTGTGAGTAGGCAAATCTATACCACGTGCTGCCGAGTCTTCTAAGTCGTAATAGAAGTTTGCATATCCATACCAATGACCATCTTCGTTTCTGTACCAATCTTTCATTGCTTCAACTACAGGGAAATCAGGTGCATGTTCGTCGATTAAATCGTCTAACGGATATAATAGTCCATTATCTTCCATAGCTAATCGCTCAGCTGAAACCATATTGTATGTAACTATATCTGGTAGGTTATTTGTAGCGATTAATGCATTAAGTTTATCTGCATCTCCTACGCTATATTTGATTGAAGTTCCTGTTTCTGCTAAAACATGTGCGTCGGAAATGTTGTTTTCAGGGTCAAAGTTAAATGAAGCCCAGTCAAAGCCAAAGAACCATTCAACTTCTACCGGAGTAGTATCACGCTTCCAGCTAGGCAAGCTTGTGTCGGGTTCGTCTCCGCCATTATCGGCTTTGCTTGTATCGGTTGCTGTTGAAGCAGTAGCAGAGCTACCTTCTACTTCAGCCTCTGGTGCACTACAAGCTGTTAATGCAGAAGATGCTAGCAGTGCAATTAGGATTAAAGATGTTAATTTTTTCATTTCTGTCTCTCCTTTTGATTTTAATTATTTAAAGCGAATACTCGTAAAGCGAACACTCGCTTTTCTTACAAACGTCAATTAATTTAACCTTTTATAGAGCCTATCATAACGCCTTTTGCAAAGTATTTTTGCAAGAATGGATATACTATCAAAATCGGCAAAGCCGTAACAACCATTGCTGCTAGTTTGATTGTATCAGGTGTAACTTCACGAGCTATTTCCGGAATTTCTTGTGCTGTTTGGCTTGCAAGACCCTGTGCAGTTCCTGCGTCTGTAATGATGCGTCTCAAAAACAATTGTATTGTTTGCAACTCCCTTGAAGAAGTATACATTAACGAGTCAAAATAGCCATTCCAATGCCCTACTAACGAGAACAATGTGATTGCAGCCAAAACCGCTTTCGATACAGGTATTACTATTTGTATGAAAATCCTAAATTCAGAAGCGCCGTCTATGCTTGCAGATTCCAATAAGCCAGCTGGAATCTCTGTGAATGAAGAGCGAATAATAATCATATTCCACACTGAAAACAATCCTGGAAGGATATACACCAAAAATGTATCGTATAGTCTTAAATCATTTATTAGAATAAATGAGGGGATTAATCCGCCTCCAAAGTACATTGTTATCATCATTACAAGCAAGTAAATATTGCGAAACTTAAGTTGCTTTCTTGTCATTGAATATGCAGCCATTGCAGTTATAAACAAGCTTGTGATTGTTCCGATAAGAGATTTTGCAATAGTGACTGCAAACGCGTTAATAATACTGTCATCTGCAAAAACTGCTATGTAATTTGAAAGAGTAAATTCTCTGGGATAAAAGTATACTCCGCCTCTAATATAATCCTGTCCCTCGTTAAACGACCCTGCAAGTGAGTATATGAAAGGGAAAATCATAACAATCATCATTATTATCATAAACAGCTTGTTGAAGACATCAAAGAGATCTAATTTCTTCTTTTCTAACATTACTTTACCCCTTTCTAGAACAATCCTTTTTCGGTTATTTTTTTTGAAAAGAAATTTGCACCGATTAGCAATATTATTCCAACCAAAGATTTTAGCAATCCTACAGCAGTTGAATAAGAGAATCTTTGTTGCGAAACACCTACTTTATAAACATAGGTATCAAGCACTTCACTTGTTTGCAAGTTTAATGAATTTTGGAACATCAATACGTTTTCAATTCCTGTGTTTAATATTGAGCTTATAGCAAATATAAGCATAATAACTACAGTTCCGAGGATTGCAGGCAATGAAATATGCCAAATTTTTTGCAGTCTGTTACATCCGTCAACCGCAGCTGCTTCAATTGTTTCTTGATCCACTCCTGAAAGTGCCGCTACATATATTATCGAACCAAATCCCAATCCTTTGATTAAACTTGATGTTATGAATATGCCATAGAACCATTCGTCTTGCGCCATAAAGTTTACAGGCTCGTCAAAAATGCCTATCATCACTGCTAAGTCACTTATAATCCCATCAGCTCTTAGCATTTGCATGATTAACCCGCCAAATATAACCCATGACAGAAAGTGTGGCATGTAAGAAACAGTTTGCGCTGTTTTCTTAAACACTCCGTTGCTCAACTCATTTATCAGTAAAGCTAAAATAATTGGAGCAGGAAAGGTTATGAGTGCACCAAATACGTTTAATATTAATGTGTTTTTAAGCACATTAAATAAGTTTGGGTCAGTTAAAAATTGTTCAAAATATTTAAACCCTACCCAAGGCGAGTTGTAAATTCCTAAACCTATTTGAAAATCTTTAAATGCGATTTGCACTCCATACATGGGTATATACGCAAAGATAATCAATACAATCAACGCTGGCCACACCATTGCTTGAAGTTCCAGTTGATTACGGATAGAAAATTTGTTTTTCTTCACAATAAAACCTCCTTTTTAATAATTAGCGTCAAGCACAATAAGCACTTGCAACGAAAAATCGAATATAGATATTCACTAAAATAATCACTTCAGCAACATCTTAACTATTCATTTTCCCTAACCACTTCATTAATATAGATTATATAGTATCAACTAATTAAAAACAATAACACAATTAGCTATTTCTTGTCTATTTTAGCTATGTGTGCAAAAAAACACAACTAAAACACTCACAAAAACTAACCTCTTTTGTATTCTTTTAACGATTTTGTCTTAGTTAGCAGTTAGCAAAAAGCAAAATAATTACCTGTTAAATTTGCATTTTACTAGGAGGATAACGCAGTTTAATGGCATAATATACTCTTGTGGGGAGGGTTCGGATTTATCGCTCAGGCTAGCCTGACCGATAATATAGATAAATGACTAAACAAATTAACAAATTAACTATTGACATTAGACTAAACAAGAGTATATAATTACCATTATTCAAGCTAGTGCTCCGTTTTGTTATAGTTTAAAACAGCTTAATTCCAATTTGTCACCACTCGCAGAATCTAAAAAATTTGAAAGGAAGTTTTTAAAATGAACTCTAAGAAATTCACAGGCAATAATTTAGACTACATAGGATTTCCACTAGGAGGAATTGGTGCTGGAATGTATAATGTAGAAGGCAATGGCTCTTTCTCTGCTTTTTCAATTAGAAATGCTCCGAACACCAATTTAGAACCTTGCTTATTTTCCGCAGTAACAGTTAAAGGAGATAAAAATTGCAGTAGGGTAATCGAAAGCAAAACTCCAAAATACAAAGTGTTTGGCGGTGCACTTGCTCCTTTAGCAGGAAAAGCAACTAACGCTGGAACTAAGGCTAACGGAATTGAGGGCAAAACCTATGGCTTGCCAAGATTTAAAGATGCTGAATTTTCTGCAACTTTCCCATTTGCTAACATTAGTTTTAAAGACGACAAATTCCCACTAGAAACTTCTCTTAAAGCATGGAGTCCGTTTACTCCGCCAAACGCAGATGATTCTAGTTATCCTCTAGCATTTTTAGAGTATACCTTTAAGAATAACACAGACGAAAAAATCGACGCTGTTTATTACTACAATTCAATGAATTTCATGGCGTATTCAGGCGAATATTCTAAAATAATCAACAACAAAAACGGATTTACACTCTGCCACACAAAGCACGAGAAAGAGCCTTGGTTAGAGGGTTGTTACAGCGCGAATATCGTTGGAGAAGATGTAAAAGTAAATACAGCTATGTTCAGAGGTGGATGGTTCGACACATTAACCATGCTTTGGAATGATATTGAAAAAGGAGCTACTCCTGAAAAAGAAAGAACCGAAGAAAGTGTTCAACACAGCGTTGGTGGAAATCTTCCGGGTGGAAGCATGGCAGTTGAATTTTCTTTAAACCCAGGAGAGTGCAAAACTATTACAGTTAACACTTGTTGGTTTGTTGCTGATTCATCTTTAAGAGTTGGACATGAATTTGAAGATAAAAAGTCTTCTTGCTCATGCAACAACGAAAGAGATTTATCGCTAGAGAGATACAAACCTTGGTATACCACTAAATTTTCAAGCATTGACGACGTTATTATATTTGCAGAAAATAACAGAGATAGACTTTATAAAGAAAGCAAGCTTTTCTCTGATACTTTCTACAACTCCTCTTTGCCCGAGGAAGTTATTGAAGCAGCCGCTGCAAACATGACAATAATAAAATCTCCTACTGTTTTAAGACAAACAGATGGAAGACTTTGGTGCTGGGAAGGTTGTTGCGACGCAGGTGGTTGCTGTGCAGGTTCTTGTACTCATGTTTGGAATTACGCACAGGCGTTATGCCATTTGTTCCCTGAGCTCGAAAGGGGACTTAGAGAAACAGAGTTCTTTAACAGTCAAAACGCAGATGGTCACCAAGCTTTCAGGGCATCTTTGCCAATCGGAGAAGCCGACCACGGATTCCATGCTGCATCAGACGGACAACTCGGAGGAATAATTAAGTTATACAGAGATTTCACCATCTCGGGCGATGTTGAGTGGCTAAAAAAATTCTGGGGACAAGCAAAATCTTCTATAAATTATTGCATAAACACTTGGGATAAAACTCGTGAAGGCGTTTTAAAAGAACCTCATCACAACACATATGACATAGAGTTTTGGGGTGCTGACGGAATGTGCTCATCATTCTATATTGGCGCGTGCGCTGCAATGGTTAAAATGGGCGAGATTTTGGGTGAAGACGTTTCAGAATATGAAGAAATTTACACAAAAGGCGTAAATTACTTAAACGAAAAACTTTATAATGGCGAGTATTATTATCAAGAAGTGCAATGGGAGGGCTTGGAAGCTAAACTTCCCGAAGTTGGTGACACAGGAGTCAACGACAAAATCACTTCTGATGCAGCTGAATTTGTAAAAAAATTCGGTCCGAAATATCAATACGGAACAGGTTGCATTTCTGACGGTGTTCTAGGATTTTGGCTTGCACAAGTTTCGGGGTTAGGTATTGTTTGCGACGAGGACAAGATAAAATCTCATTTGAACAGCGTATACAAATACAATTTCAAAACAGATTTAACAGAACACGCAAACCCACAAAGGCCGGGATATTGCTTGAGCGACGAACAAGGCCTTCTCCTTTGCACATGGCCTAACGGAAACAAACCTGCTCTACCTTTTGTTTACAGCGACGAAGTTTGGACTGGTATTGAATATCAAGTTGCTTCGCATTTAGTTTTGATGGGCGAAACTGAAAAAGCGCTTAATATTGTTAAAGCAGTTAGAAGCAGATACGACGGCGATGTCAGAAATCCATTTGATGAATACGAATGCGGACACTGGTATGCAAGAGCTATGGCATCTTACGCACTAATCGAGTCTTACTCGGGAATCAAATATAATGCATACACAAAAACTTTAACTATAAATCCTCAAATCAAAGGTGATTTCAACTCGTTTATTTCCACTAACACAGGATATGGAACAGCTGGAATTAAAGACGGAAAACCTTTTATTAATGTAGTCAGCGGTAAAATTGATATTGAAAAAATAGTTTAATATATCTTTTTCTTTTTCCTTCATAAATGTATAACACCACGACGATATCTCCAACTAAAGGAGATGCCGCCGTGTTGTTTTCTTATTATGCTGTGTTCTGTTAATTTAGTTTTTTATATATAAAAAATTGACAATTTATAACTTTAATGTTATTATTTATTTATTATTTTCCGCAAAGGTAGGCTTTATATGTTTCATAATCGAGAATTTAGTATTAGGCATAAATTGTGGTTAAAATTTGGGATGGGAGTTGGTGGACATTCCAAACAAAATGCGCAATCCATTCGCAAAGAGCTTGAGAAAAATGATAAAATCGCTCTCGAAAAAGGTATACAAATCACTAGAAATGTCCCTTATTGCAATAACAAAAAAATATCGAACACCTTTAATGTGATTAAACCTTTAAAAAACTCAAACGGCTCTGCAATTATCCATATACATGGTGGAGGTTGGACAGCTGGCTCAAAAGAAGAAGAAGAAAGTTTTTGTTTGCAGTTTGCACAGTCAGGATTTACAGTGTTTGCAATTGGTTATTCTTTGGGGCCTGTCGCAAAACTTAAACAGCAGATTAATGAAGTTCTCTTAGCTGTAAAGTATATCTCAGAGCAAAAAGATTATCCATTCGACAAGCTATTTATGTCTGGTTCATCTGCTGGGGGGCACCTCGCGTCACTTGCATCAGCACTCCTCACAAGCACTGTTGCGCGAAAAGCATACGAGGTCGAGTCGCTTCCTGAAATTAAAATTAGCGGAGTTTCACTCTCGTGTCCGTGTGTAGAATTAAGAGATAACTTTGTTACAAGATGGTTGTCCGATATGATTCTTGGAGATTTTAAATCTTTTGAGGACTATATTAATATCAGCGACTGTATCGCTGATTCTTATCCTCCTACGATTACCGTGGTGGGAGCAAGGGATAGGCTTACTTTTAAAATGTCAAAGCGGTTTAATGAATACTTAATCTCAAAGGGCATTGTTTCAAAGATTATTATTGCGAAAAAAGAGGGGCATGTTTTTAACATAAAAAAACTGGGTAAAGAATCCAGCAAATCTGCAAACCAACAAATTATTGATTTTTTCAATATCGCAAACCCTTAATAATTAATTAGCTTTAGCGTTTGTATAAAAAAGACAAGTCGCTGTTATGTACCTTAAATTGAAAGGATGGTCAAAAATATGAAAATAACAAAAATAAATGAAAATTGGCAATTTACACTCGTAGATACAATGTTAAATAAGGATTTAACTGCAATAAACACAGTGTGGGACAGCGTGTCACTACCTCATGACTGGACAACAGATTTTCCTTTTGAGAAGATTAATTCTACAGGTGGAAAATGCGGTTTCGTAAAAAGTGGTGTAGGGTGGTATAGAAATTTCCTTAATTTCGATAGCCTACCCTCTACGGCAACACTATATTTCGACGGGATTTTTCGCAACGCCCAAGTATATATAAATGGAGAAGAAGTGATAAACCACTCATACGGTTACACTCCTTTTGAGTGCGATATTTCCAAACTGATAAAATCAGGTGTGAATTTGCTGTCAGTAAGAGTGGATTGTAGCAAGGAACCTTCTTCTCGTTGGTTCAATGGAGCTGGTATTTCAAGAGATGTATTCCTTTGTACTGCAGAAAAAACATATATTCCTTATAACGGGCTATACATATACACCGAAAAAAAATCTGATAATAATTATTTAGCAAACATTGAGATTTCAATTGAAAAGCCAATAAAAGATGATTTATCTGTCGAAATATCAATTTGTGACTGTGCGGATAACTCCGTACAAGTACATAAATTAGATAATGTTAATGAAAATAAAATTAAAACACAAATATTACTGGAAAACCCTAAGCTTTGGTCAGTCGACAGCCCTAATTTGTACCACTGCACTGTCAGGCTATTTGATAATAAAAACAGTGAGTTAATTGACGAAGCGTCTTCAACCTTTGGAGTTAGAACAACAGAATTTATTCCTAACAAAGGATTTTTCCTAAACGGCGAAAACTTAAAATTTAAAGGCGAATGCCTTCACCATGATGCAGGTTGCATGGGTTCAGCCGTGACATACCCAATGTGGAAAAAGCGTTTACTTCAACTAAAAAAAATGGGTTGTAATGCAGTTAGAACAGCACATAACCCCTTTCCCAACTTTTTCTACGATTTGTGCGACGAATTGGGACTGATGGTGATGGACGAATGCTTTGATGGCTGGAATGAACCTAAAGCAGAACATGATTATGGACATGATTGGCAAGATAATTATAAAACAGATTTAACAAATTTTGTTTTGCGAGATAGAAATCACCCGTCTATTGTACTTTGGAGCATTGGAAACGAAGTAAGAAAAATGAACACCAAAACTACAAGTGAACTAATGGAAATCATCAGAGAATTAGATAAGACCAGAAAAATCACGTGTGGTGTTTCCAACACAGGCGATGTATCCGACAGAAACAGAGCCTTGCTAGATGTCGCAGGTTACAACGACGGTGGAGGAGCGTGTTTTATCTACGAACAAGACCACGAAAATCGCCCAAATCAACTATTAGTTGCAACCGAAGCACCTCACACTTATCAAACAAGAGGCTTTTATCGTACTCTTACATGGTGGCGTGACAAAAACCAACCTAGGATTGAAATCCCTAATCTTACAGATGAAGAGATTTTCTTTGACCAAAATATTAATTACTCCTCATCATATGACAACAGCGCAGTTCGAACCTCTGCTATTAGCTCTTGGGGACTAGTTGAAAAATTCCCATACCTTTGTGGTGAATTCCGTTGGACTGGATTTGACTATTTGGGAGAAGTTTTCACAGGTGCATGGCCACAAAGAATGACAAACAATGGAGTTATTGATACTGCTAATTTTCCAAAAGACCACTATTATCTCTACCAGAGCATGTGGTCTGATGAGCCAATGATTCATATTTTGCCACACTGGACTCATATTGACATGGAACAAGGTACAGTCATTCCTGTTTGGGTTTATACAAATTGCGAAAGCGCTGAATTGTTTTTAAATGGCGAAAGTTTAGGCAAAAAAGTGCTGGGGGACAGAAAATATCTACAATGGGACGTTCCTTATTCAAATGGGAAAATAAGTGGTGTTGCATATAATGACAACAAAATAATCTGTGAAACCTCGCACACTACTGCAAAAAGCCCTGTTAACTTGGTATTAAATGCAGAAAAGCTAGGCAAAGAGAAAGATAAAATGTTATCGCAACTCAGCTTTAATTTTGTAGATGAAAACGAAACATTTGTGCCTTACGCTGACTGTGTAAGCGGTATTTATCTTGAAAATGCTGCCTTAATAGGTTCTGATAATGGGTGTCCTGATGATTTAACACCTCCAAAATCTTCAAGCAGAAGAGCTTTCAACGGTCTTGGAATGTATCTGTTGGAGTATTTTGAAGAGGATAAAGCTTCCGCTACAGTTTTTTCCATTTGCTCAAATAGATATTTCAAAAATTTTGCAGAGATTACACTCTCATTTGATACAGTAGATTTTAACGACAATGGTTGTAGCGAAGAATTCGAGATAAGATATACTTTAGATGGAAATTCAGTGACAGATAAATCCAGTTTATATAACGGCAAAATAACTGTCAAAGATACAACTGTTATTTCTGCTGCTTTGTTCAAAGACGGAAAACCAATAATCACTCTAACTGATACAATATTCAAAGGCGAGCCAGAAAAAATCATTGACTTAAATCACCTAAACTACGATTTGGACACTGAAAAGCCGTTAGGGCCATTTGCAAAGCAAATTGTTGGACGTTGGTCCGATGGTCATTTTGATTATCTTTTCGAGGAAAACGGCGAAGTTAAACGAAAAGTAAGCAATGACAACCATCAACTTTTAGGATATTGGTGGTACGATTATCCTCTCGATTTCCTTGAAGCTCCCGATTATGCTGGGACAGGAGAAATATGGTTTATCTCAGGTGAAAAATCCACGCTTACTCTTGAAACACAAGAAGCACAATCTCTTAATCTTGATAACAGAAACAAAGCGATTAGTACTGCATTTGGAAGCAGTGATTTGATAAATTTCAAGAGATAAATCCACAAGCACATTAAATTTGAAGCACCAGATAGTAGGGACGCCCCTTGCGGGTATCCGTGCGTTTTTAACGTATTTTTTTCGGACACCCGCAAGGCTACATTGTGCAAGATTACTTTAGCGCGACAGCCCCCTACTTTTTGCTCAGCCCATTTAGGGCTGTTTTCACCTTAATGCTACAGCCTTCTATTTATTAGATAAATAAAAAAACTCTAAAAAAAGCACTGCCTCTAATGAATTTTGCACCGACAACCAAAAGTTAGACCAAAAATCTAACAAATGGAAGTCGCTACATCTAATCATTTGCGACAGCGCTTTTTTTAGTTTATATAGAAAATCAATTTTCTTTCAAAACATTAATCCTGCTAGTATCAGCACACTCAGGACCTGTTATTTTACACCCTTTATTTTTTGCATAATTAATGTATTCAATAATTTCATCGCTTATCAATTCACCCGGAGCAAGAATAGGAATTCCCGGTGGATAGCACATTACAAACTCTGTAGAAATCTTTCCTTCACATTCATCAATAGGCAAGCTTATTTTTTCAGAGTAAAACGCCTGTTGTGGAGACATCATAACTTGTGGACTAATATATTCGTTTTCCATCAATTCGCTTTCGTCTCTTTTATATATTCTTCCTATCTCGGCTAATGCACTTATCAATCTTTCTATATTTTTATTTTTATCGCCCACTGAAATGTACGCTAGGATATTTCCCAAATCTCCGAATTCAATCTGAATGTCATACTCGTCTCTCAACAAGTCATAAACTTCTATTCCAGCAAGCCCCAACCCGAGCGTGTTTATAGCTAGTTTTGTGTCATCAAAATCAAAAATGCTGTCAGAGTTAATCAACTCTTTTGAATATGCATAATAATCGCCCAAAGCATTTATTTCTTCTCTGGCATAATTTGAAAATTTTCTAACTTTTTTAAACAACTCGACACCATTTAAAGCCAAATTTCGTCTAGAAATATCAAGGCTTGATAAAAGCAAGTATGAACCGCTGGTTGTCTGTGTTAAATTGATAACTTTCATCACATAATTATGATTAACATTTTCCCCACAAAGCAAAATCGAGCTTTGTGTCAAAGAACCTCCCGACTTGTGCATACTCACAGCGGCCATGTCAGCACCCGCCTTCATCGCAGAAATCGGCATATTCTCCCCAAAATAAAAATGAGTGCCATGTGCTTCATCAACCAAAACTTTCATTCCGTGTTCATGCGCAATTTCAACTATACTTTTTAAATCCGAGCAAATCCCATAATATGTAGGATTGTTTACAAGCACTGCCTTTGCATCAGGATTCTTTTCTATAGCTTTTTTCACATCTTTAATTGACATCCCAAGTGCAATTCCCAATCTGCTGTTTGTTTGGGGGTTAACATAAACGGGAACTGCTCCGCATATTACAAAACAATTAATCACGCTTTGGTGAACATTTCTTGGAACTATGATTTTATCACCTTGTTTCACCACAGATAAAATCATGGCTTGAACAGATGAGGTAGTCCCACCAACCATAAAAAAGGCATGTGCTGCGCCAAATGCTTTTGCAGCTAGTTCTTCCGCGTCTCTTATAACACCTGTCGGCTGACATAGATTATCGAGCGGTTTCATAGAATTAACATCAACACAAAGGCATTTTTCACCCAAAAACTCAGTTAAATCTTTATTCCCTTTTCCTCTTTTATGCCCAGGAACATCAAAAGGAACTAGCTTATTATATTTCATTTCTTCAAGAGCTTCTAAAATCGGTGCTCTTTTTTGATTATTCACGACAATCACTCCCCATAGATATTAGTTCCACTAAAGATTTCCAACATCTCACGCCTTAGAGCATTAGTTATATCAAGGCGAATTTTCGGCGATATTTCATATACATCTGAGTTGAATAAATAATCTTGCAAAACCAAATCTTTTATCAACATCTTTGTGTGAAAAATATTTGATTGATACACATTTACATCAATAGCATCATATTTCATCAATGTATCACTGTTAATATAATCTTGAATTGAGCTTATGCTGTGGTCAATATATAGTTTTTTACCTTGAATATCTCTTGTAAATCCTCTTACTTTATAATCCATGGTAATAATATCTGAATCAAAGCTACTAAGCAGAAAATCCAATGTAGACAGTGGAGTAATCTCTCCACAAGTCGAAACATCAATATCAACTCTAAAAGTAGCAATCGAATTTTCAGGGTGATACTCTGGATAAGTATGAACAGTTACATGGCTTTTGTCCAAATGCGCCACAACTGTTTCGCCACTTCTGCTATCCACCCTAGTTTCTTCCGCAATTAAAAAAGTTACACTTGCCCCTTGTGGCTCGTAATCTTGTTTAGAAATATTCAAAACCGTTGCGCCAATCATTTCTGTTAAAGTGGAAAGAATTGACGTTAACCTCTCTGAATTATATTGTTCATTTATATACTGTATATAATCTCTTTGCTCTCTTGCCGTTTTGGCATAGCATATGTCATAAATATTAAAGCTCAAAGATTTTGTAAGATTATTAAACCCATAAAGTGGCATTTTATTTTTCATATCTCTTATTTCTCCCAAAATAAAAAAGTGTATCACATATACTGTGACACACTCATTAAACGCAAGGGATTGCAAAATCCATACTCTATACTGAAAGAGCACACATTCGCACTCTTATCGACCGTTTCATAAGGTGTACCCCAGTACACTTGGTTATTTGTAACCAACAGGCAATTAAGTTGCCAACTCATAAAAATTGCACATAAAATGCAAAGAGCATTTGCAGTCTCCTGCAATTGCCAGTCGACCCGGCTTAGGTTGCTGTATAAAGCTGGTCGCAGATTGTAGAAAAAACACTAAAATCACAAATTGATTTTAACATAACACTATTGTTTTGTCAAGGTAAATTTGGTATTTGGTATATATTTATTAATCAGCTTATATCAAAGTCTATTCGCAAATTCAACCAACAATTATTTTTGCAATTATTAGCTACTTATATTTCATTTTAGTCATATTAAGAAATTCATAAAACTTGAGTATTTACGCATTATTGCCAAAATTTGGTAATTAAATAATTAATTGCTTTTTTGGAATGAAAAAAATAGACAACAACATTTCAAAAATCAACCAATAAACCACAAATGTAAGTCTACTTTTTACATTTTATTGAGAGTTTATTCTCACAATAGTAATAATCATTCTCACGTTTATGGCATTTTATACAAATTGCTACAAAATATGAATTAATTTTGTGTATTGCGTTGATTTTTTCGAAAAATAGTGGTATAATTATTCCATAAAAACAATACCGCAATAGAATATAATCAACAAAGGGGGTCAATGCTATGTATAAAGAGCGTCAATTTCTTTTCGCAAGTTCATGGAAATTTGCAAAATTATATGAGCGTGCTTTAAGAACCGTCGGACACAAGAGGGCTCTGACACAATGCGAAATGGACGTACTTATTTTCCTTTATGTCAATCATCCAAAAAACACATCAAAAGACATTGCAGAATTTCGCTCTATCTCCAAGTCACTGATTTGTAAATCGGTCTCTTCCTTGGTAGAAAAAGGTCTGCTAATTTCAGAAAACGATAGCATTGATGCTAGAGTTTTGCGCCTTACGCTTACTCGCGAAGGTGAAGCAACAGCAGTTGAGTTAGTTGAAAATTGTGAAAAACTTTGTCGCAATCTTCTTTGGGGAATTAGCGACACCGAAATGAATTTTATTTACAATGTTCAGAACCGTCTATTAGAAAACGGGCGAAGATTTAATTAACTTCGGTTGCACTGGTAATGAATTTTGCGAATGGTTACATAAAATGTGAAATGCTCAAAAATTTAGCATTAAAGAACATTATGAGAGTTTAGTCTGCATCTACTGGAATTTGATTATTCAATATTTCAAGTAGATGTGGTTTTAAACTCTGTTTTTTTGCTTATAAAATCATTTTATTGTTGACAAACTAAAAATAAATGTTGTAAACTTGTAGTATAGGTAATAAATGAAACGAATATTAACAGACTTTCACTGCATAAACGGGAGGTGCAAATGGATACCGAAAACGATATTAAGAAAGAACGAGCGCTGTTAGTCTCACTGGATTTGGGTGAGTATGACAACGAAATTTCTTTGCAAGAATTATGCGAGCTTTGTATTACCTCCGGAGCAGAGCCTGTAGCAACAAAAACTCAAAAACGAGCAGCGCCAAAAACAGCCACTTGTGTTGGTAGCGGAATGGTGGAAGAAATAACGGATTTTTGTGTTAATCATGAAATAGACCTTGTTATTTTTGACAGGGAGTTATCCTCGACACAAATAAGAAATTTGGAACAAGAAATTGATGTTAGAGTTATAGACAGAACAATGTTAATTCTTGATATTTTCGCACAAAGAGCGCGAACAAAAGAAGGTAAATTACAGGTTGAGCTTGCTCAACTTAAATACATCTTACCTCGCTTAACAGGCAAAGGAATTGCCCTTTCAAGGCTTGGTGGAGGTATTGGAACAAGGGGTCCTGGGGAAACTAAACTTGAAACTGACAGGAGACATATCAGGCGTAAAATCGAGAATTTGAAAGAATCCTTGAGAGATGTGGAGCGTGTCAGAAAAGAAGTTGACCGAAGAAGGAAAAAAGATGACGTTATAACAGTTGCACTTATGGGTTACACAAACGCTGGAAAAAGCACTCTGATGAACTATTTAACTGACGCTG
Organism: uncultured Eubacteriales bacterium; assembly: GCA_964368155.1. GTDB lineage: Bacteria > Bacillota > Clostridia > Oscillospirales > Acutalibacteraceae > SIG603. The sequence goes on from CAYJBU010000003.1 coordinate 32,144, forward strand.
GAGTGCTTGCAAAAGACATGCTTTTTGCAACGCTTGACCCAACTGCAAGAAATTTAAAATTGCCAAACGGGAAAAATGTAATGTTAATCGACACAGTGGGACTTATCAGAAGATTACCTCACCACTTGGTTGAAGCCTTTAAATCCACGCTTGAGCAAGCTGTTTACGCAGATGTAATTTTGAATATTTGCGACAGTTCAAGCCCTGAAGCGCTTGATCATTTATCTGTGACAAGTGAGATTATTTTAAGCCTTACAAAAGAGGAAAAATCAGTAATTTGCGTGCTTAACAAATGGGACAAAACAGTAGATGAAAATCTGTGCGAGGAAGTTCCATTCGTCAAAGACAGCGTGAAAATCAGCTCGGTTACAGGCTATGGAATTGAATCTTTACTGACTGCAATTGAAAGTGCATTACCTGAAAAAAACATTGAATTAAGCCTTGTTATTCCGTTTTCTAAGTCTGCACTTGCAGCAGAAATCAGGAAAGACGGGGTAATAATTACCGAAGAATACGTTGCAGAAGGATTGAAACTCAAGGCAATGGTCGATACAAAACTGCATCACAAAGTTCAGCCATATATCGTGACTGGTGAGGGATAATTTTGAAAAAAATATTGTATGTTTCAGACTTAGACGGCACTTTGCTTAACAGTGACAAAGTTGTTTCCGACTTCACAGCCGATACAATTAACAAGCTTGTGAGCGCTGGAATGATTTTCTCATATGCAACTGCTCGCTCGCACGCAACTGCAAGTTTAGCAACAAAAAACATCAACGTGAGTATCCCCGTTGTCGTGTACAACGGAACTTTCACTCTTGATAATTTAAGTGGAAAAATATATTCTTCAAGCACTTTCACCGAAAACGAATCGCAATATATTTTTGACTTACTAACGCAAAATCAAATTGAACCGATTGTGTATTCCTATATAGATGGTAAGGAAAAATTTACCTTTTCATACCCAAAATTATCCGATGAAGCAAGGCGATTTCTTGAGACTAGAAATGGCGACACAAGAAGAAATCCAGTTAAAGAATTGATTTTGAACGAGTTGGGCGAAGTCTTTTATTTTTCTTGTATAGCAAATAAAGAGTCACTTTTTCCTACTTACCAAAAACTCAAAGAAGATTTCGCTTGTATATACAGCTCCGACACTTATGACGACTTTCAATGGCTTGAAATATTGACTAAAGACACAAGCAAAGCGAAAGGTATTGAAAAATTAAAAGAAATTTTGGGCTGTGATTATATCATCGCTTTTGGCGATAATCTCAACGATATTCCAATGTTTGAGCTTGCAGACGAATGTTATGCAGTTTCTAATTCAGACGAAGAATTGAAAAAAATTGCCACCGGAATTATCGACTCAAACAACGATGACGCAGTTGCAAAGTTTTTGCTATCTCACTATAAAAACGACGAAAGGGAGATTTAAATGGACGATTTATGGTACAGTGAATATCACACAGACAATGTTAGGTTTTCGATTAAAGTAAAAGAGCAACTTTACAGCGCACAAAGTGAATATCAAAAAATAGCTGTTTTTGATTCACATGAATTCGGAAAATTTTTAACTTTAGACGGAGTTATGATGTTCACCGAAAAAGATGAGTTTATTTATCACGAAATGATAACTCATGTCGCAATGGCAGTAAACCCTGACATAAAAAACATTCTAGTCATTGGAGCAGGCGACGGAGGAGTTTTGCGTGAGCTCTCAAAATATAAAAATATCGAGTCAATAGAAGTTGCCGAAATCGACGAGCAAGTTGTAAAAGTTTGCAAGAAGTATCTTCCGCAAACTGCTTGTGGATTTAAAGACAAACGTGTCAATATTCACTATGAAGACGGATTAAAATTCATTCGAAAAAAGAAAAATGAATACGATTTAATCATCGTGGACTCCACAGACCCATCAGGACCGGGTGAAGTTTTGTTCACAAAAGAGTTCTATGGGAATTGCTACAAAGCGCTTAAAGAAGATGGAATAATGATAAATCAGCACGAAAGCCCTTTTTACGAAGCTGATGCAAAATCAATGAAAGAGGCACACAAAAGAATTAACTCGGTTTTTGATTTAAGCAAACTTTATCAGCTTCACATTCCGACTTATCCATCGGGTCATTGGCTTTTCGGTTTTTCTTCAAAAGGGGCTCACCCGATAAAAGACCTAAAGGCTTCAAAATGGAATAAACTTAAAATTAAAACTAATTACTACAACACAAATTTGCACATGGGAGCATTCTATTTGCCAAGTTATGTGCAAAGAGATTTGGAGAAATATGAATAAAAACATAGTTACATTTTTATCTTGCGAAAGCGACTACTCACAGTCTGACATAGTGCTTTTCGGAGTTCCTTTTGACGGAACAACCTCGTTTAGACCCGGAACACGCTTTGGCCCCAACGCAATTAGAACCGAGAGTTTCGGAATTGAAACTTATTCGCCGTATTGCGACAAAGATTTAGTTGATTATCACACTTTTGACGCAGGGGATTTGGAGCTTCCTTTTGGAAATACTTCAAAAGTCCTAAGCGCAATTGAGGAATTCACTGACAAAATTTTGAGAGATGACAAAACACCTTTAATGCTTGGTGGAGAACATTTAATCACACTTGGTGCAGTGAACGCAGTTCTTAAAAAGCACCCCGATTTGCACATAATTCATCTTGATGCCCACACCGATTTAAGAGATGATTATTTGGGAGAAGAACTTTCGCACTCCACTGTTATCAAACAAGTTTGGAAGAAAATTGGAGATGGAAAAATCTATCAATTTGGAATTAGAAGTGGAGAAAGATATGAATTTCAGTTTGCAGAAAAACACACTTCACTTAGGAAATTCGATTTAGTTGGGTTTTCAGAAGTAGTTCAAAAACTCAAAGGTAAACCTGTGTATTTCACACTAGATTTAGACGTTCTCGACCCGTCAGTGTTCTGCGGAACAGGCACTCCCGAAGCTGGCGGTGTTACGTTTAAGGAGCTTATGGAGGCAATTTTACAACTGCACGAATTGAATATTGTCGGTTGCGATATAAACGAATTATCTCCACATTATGACACAAGTGGCTCATCGACTGCACTTGCTTGTAAAGTGACCAGAGAAATTTTACTGCAATTGCACAAGTAAAAAGGCAAATTCACTCTTATCATAAATGCGTGATAAGAAGTAAAATACAATAAAATTTATGCCGATATACAGCGGCGGAATGGAGTTTAAAATGGGTAAATGTTTAATTATCGGATGTGGTGGAGTTGCTGGAGTTTCAATCCATAAATGTTGCCAAAACAGCGAAGTGTTCACAGAAATTATGATTGCAAGCAGAACTAAGTCAAAATGCGATGCTATAAAAGAAAAACTTGAGGGTAAGACAAAAACCATAATTCACACTGCAAAAGTTGATGCAGACAATGTAGATGAATTAGTTTCTTTGATTAACGACTTTAAGCCCGATGTTGTTTTAAATCTTGCTCTCCCCTATCAAGATTTATCAATTATGGATGCTTGCCTAATCACAAAAACTCACTACATCGACACAGCAAACTACGAGCCAGTAGACACCGCAAAATTCGAGTATAAATGGCAGTGGGAATACAGAGAAAAATTCAAAGAGGCAGGCATTTGCGCATTGCTCGGCAGTGGATTTGACCCAGGAGTAACAGGTGTTTTTTCAGCCTATGCACTAAAGCACTATTTTGACGAAATTCATTATCTTGATATTTTAGACTGCAACGGAGGCGACCACGGATATCCATTTGCAACTAATTTCAACCCAGAAATTAACATTCGCGAGGTTACTTCAAACGGACGCTATTGGGAAAACGGCAAGTGGATTGAAACCGAGCCAATGGAGATTAAAAGAGAGTATAACTTTGATGGTGTTGGCGAAAAAGATATGTATCTTCTATATCATGAAGAGCTTGAAAGCCTTGCTTTAAACGTGACAGGACTAAAAAGAATTCGTTTCTTTATGACATTTGGGCAATCATATATCACACATTTAAAATGCCTTGAAAACGTTGGAATGACATCAATCGAGCCAATAATGTTCGAGGGCAAAGAGATTGTTCCTCTTCAATTCTTAAAAGCTGTTTTGCCAGACCCAGCTTCATTAGGGCCAAGAACAGTTGGAAAAACAAACATCGGCTGTATTTGCAAAGGCGTTAAAGACGGAGTAGAAAAAACATATTACGTTTACAATATTTGCGACCACCAAGAGTGCTATAAAGAAGTTGAAAGCCAAGCGATTTCCTACACAACAGGTGTTCCTGCAATGATTGGAGCAATGCTTGTTATGAACGGAACTTGGAACAAACCGGGCGTTTGGAACATCGAAGAGTTCGATCCAGACCCATTCATGGACGCTCTTAACAAGTGGGGACTTCCATGGGTAGAGGACTTCAATCCTACATTGGTGGACTGATGGATAAGAGTTTGCTAAATCTAAAAACTCCTTGCTATGTGGTTGATGAGAATTTATTGATAAAAAACCTCGAAATTCTTAAATACACCAGGGAAAAATCAGGCTGTAAAATTTTGCTTGCGCAAAAAGCTTTTTCCACTTTTTCTGTATATCCATTGATTGCAAAATACTTAAACGGAACTACTGCAAGTGGACTTTTTGAAGCAAAACTTGGATTTGAGGAAATGGGAGGGGAAACTCATGTTTTCTCTGCCGCCTTTGTGGAAGATGATTTTGTAGAAATTCTGGAAATTTGTGACCACATCAGTTTCAATTCATTTAATCAATGGAATAAGTACAAAGACCGCGCACTAAAAAAGGGCAGAAGTTGTGGAATTAGAATTAATCCCGAAGTTTCTACCCAAGAACACGGAATTTACGACCCCTGCTCTGCTGGTTCAAGGCTTGGAGTTACACTGAAAAATTTTGAGGGACAAAACCTAGATGGAATAGAGGGTTTGCATTTCCATACTCTCTGCGAGCAAAATGTTGATGCATTGATTGAAACTCTAAAGGGTGTTGAAGAAAAGTTTTCAGACTATATCGCTCAAATGAAATGGATTAACTTTGGGGGTGGACACCACATCACCCGTGAAGATTATGATGTTGAACTTTTAATCGAAACCATTGTCAAATTCAAAGAGAAGTATGATGTTGAAGTTTATCTCGAGCCTGGCGAAGCCGTTGCTTTAAACTCAGGTTTTTTGGTGACTGAAGTTTTGGACATTGTTGAAAACGGAATTGAAACTGCCTTGCTAGATGCTTCTGCTGCTTGCCATATGCCCGATGTAATTGAAATGCCCTATCGCCCACCTCTGATAAATTCTGGATTGCCACAAGATAAAGCTCACACTTACAGGCTTGCAGGCTCAACTTGCCTTGCAGGAGATGTTATCGGAGATTATTCTTTTGACACACCAATAAAAATTGGGGATAAACTGATTTTTTCTGACATGGCAATTTATTCAATGGTGAAAAACAACACTTTTAACGGGATTTCTTTGCCGTCGATTGTCATTAAAAAACAAAACGGTGAATTTCTCACAGTTAAATCTTTTGGATATTCCGACTTTAAAAATAGGCTTTCGTAAATGTAAAAAAACAAACAAAAAGTAGTGTCAGACTTACATGCCTGTCACTACTTTTTTTATAGCCACTAACAACATTATTCTATTGACCATTTAAATTATCGGTTATAACAAAATCAAAAACTAATTCTCTATTATAATCGATTTTTTCTCCATCTTCTCCAGTCACTATACCATAATAGGTAACGTAAGTTTTATTATTCTCAAACTTCACATCAACACTTATATTTAACGGTTTTTGATGCGAATATATTTCATCCATCACTTCTTGATTTAGCTCAGCATATTCATTCATTTGTTCAGTTAAATGAGGAGGCAATAGATATGGTGAACTATCTGTTAATGATAAAAACTCTACATAATAATCTCCATTTTTACTACCACTTCTCAAAATGAAAAACTCTAAAGTTGGATTCATATATATATAATATTGAACCCCAGCAAAAGTGAGAATCCCCATTAAAAATATACTTAATATAATTATTATTTTCTTTTTCCTAGTCATAAACACCCCTCGCTTTCTGCTTATATTATATCATATCTACATCCAGAAATCTATATCAAAAACTAACAAATTTTACGCTAAAAGTTAATAATTATTATTGAAAAACTTAATCTACACTTATCTTAATTAACTTAATTTTAGATGTTTTGTTGAAGTTCATTTTACAAAACAAGATGCTCACATTAAGGTTGAAATTTACAAAAAGTATGGAGCAGTAGCATTAAAGTAAAACAAAAAAATGATGAAGTACTGACAGGCTTTCAAGCCTGTCAGTACTACTGTTTGTTTATTTTGATTAGTAAATTCGTTAGTGCAACAACCCCGATTTACACATTTTTTTGACAATTAGATAGATTGTTTATCGAACAACCTTATTTATACATAGCCATAAAAGGTCCATGTGCTTCAATCATTTCGTCACACATTTTCACGATGTCATCAATTGACAACTCTGCAGCTGTGTGTGGGTCTAACATCGCTGCTCTGTAGATGTCTTCTCTTTTTCTTGTGACTGCTGCTTCAATTGTCATCAATTGGCAATTCACATTAGTCATATTTAATCCTGCAAGGTGAACAGGTAATCTACCGACATAACAAGGATTTACACCCATTTTGTCAACCATACAAGGTACTTCAACACAAGCGTCAGCAGGCAAGTTTTCGATTAAACCTCTGTTGAGAACGTTTCCGCCAATTTTATATGGATTTCCTGTTACCATAGCCTCCATGATGTACGATGCATATTCGTGAGATCTCTCGTGAGTTCTCTCTGCACCTTTCATAATCTCTTCTTTGTCTTCTCTCCAACGACTGATTTGCTTGATGCAACGATTTGGATACTCGTCCAGTGGAATATTAAATCTTTCGATTAACTCAGGGTAATTCGATTTAATATAAAACGGATTGTACTCTGCGTTATGTTCGCTTGACTCAGTGCAGTAATATCCAAAATTCTTGATATAGTCGTATCTTACCATGTCGCCATGCTTTTCGGTCGCATTTTTTTCTGCCGCTCTTTTCCTGATTTCAGGATAGAGGTCGTTACCATCTTTATCACAGATGTCTAAAAGCCAGCCCATGTGGTTTATACCAGCAATAAGCTCTTTGCTGCCCTCGATTTTATCTTCCATTCCCAAGTTTTTAAGCAATCCGCTTGAACAAACTTGTACGCTGTGGCAAAGTCCCACTGTGTTTACCTTTGTGTATCTTTGCATATAACCAGCTAGCATTGCCATTGGGTTTGTGTAGTTCAAGAACCAAGCATTCGGACAAACTTCTTCCATGTCGTTTGCAAAATCTTTAAGAACAGGAATTGTCCTTAATGTTCTCATAATACCGCCAATGCCCATTGTGTCGGCGATTGTTTGCCTTAAACCATATTTTTTAGGGATTTCAAAATCAATAACAGTGCAAGGCTCGTAAAGTCCAACTTGAATTGCATTTACAACAAAAGTTGCGTCTCTAAGTGCATCTTTGCGATTTTCAACACCTAAATATTTTTCAATTTTCGCTTTGCCATTGTTCACGCTTTTGTTAATCGCAGAAAGAATAACAAACGACTCTTCAAGTCTCACTCCGTCGATATCATAAAGTGCGATAACCGCCTCTTTAAGCGCAGGAGTACACATGCAATCTCCTAGAACATTTCTAGCAAAAACAGAACTTCCTGCTCCCATAAAAGTAATTTTTAACATTCCAATAACCATCCTTCCAAAATAAAAAAGTATACCACCATTCTACAACATTTTCCTCACAAAGTAAATTGTGCGATATGTAAAATAATTAAGAATAATTACTACATTTCGCACATTTTTTTCAACTTATAGTCACACCACATGAAGTTGCTATAAAACATCTAATTTTTTATTCACCATAGGCTTTACTGTCTATAGCAAATCCGTGCATAAATCCGTCTGCCTCAGCACAAGAGATATCCCCACCAATTATCTTCCCTTCGCACACTAATAATGTTGCGTGGACCTCTTTATCGGTTTCGGGATAATTTTCAACCATGTATATGTACTGCATACAAACAATTCCTTTATACGGCTCAATGTCAAAACCTTGAGACTTTTGCATTGTATTGTATTTTTCATATACTTCACTGAATTCAGTAGGAATAATTACCTCCCTTTCTTCTATAGGCTCGGGAGTTATTTCCCAACCGAACGACTCCAAAAACTCTATTCTTTGTTCAGGAGTTTCGCCCATCACTTCTGCAGTTTCGGAGTTGAACATTGATGGCATAAAGATTATGCCGAGAATTAGGATTACTAAAAGAATTAACACTGCAATAATTTTATTTTTGTTAGCCTTAACTGAAAATACCATTTTGAGGGACAAGCCTGTGGCTTTGCCCTTCACCACCTTTCTTTGAATTCATCATCTTAGTTATGTGTATGATGAAGCACAAGAAAGTATGTCTATATTTTAATAGTTATTTAATATAATATCATAAATTATAGTATTAGCGATAGGAGCATAACTCATTTTCAATAAAAGAAAAGTAAAACCCTTACATTCTAACAGAAATATCTTTATCTTTAAGATACTTTTTCAAATCAAGAATTTCAATTTCTTTAAAATGGAACAAAGAAGCAGCCAAAACTGCGTCGGCCTTTCCCGATACAAAAGCGTCGTAAAAATGCTCCATATTTCCCGCACCGCCCGAAGCTATTACAGGAATTCCAACATTTTCAGAAATAATCTTTGTAAGCTCGATGTCATACCCAGCCTTTGTTCCGTCGCAATCCATACTGGTTAAAAGAATTTCCCCTGCTCCAAGCTTTTCAGCTTTCATCGCCCACTCAAGTGCATCAATACCGGTGTCAATTCTTCCTCCGTTTAAGTACAAAGTCCAGCTCCCTTTATCCGTTCTTTTTGCGTCCATCGCCACAACCACACACTGACTGCCAAATTTATAGGCAGCTTCACTAATCAATTCAGGATTTTTAATCGCCGCTGAATTAACAGAAACTTTATCAGCCCCTGCTCTTAAAATATCAGTAAAATCATGAACAGTTCTAATTCCACCGCCTACAGTAAACGGAATGAAAATATTTTCAGCCACCCTTTTTACTATGTCGGTAATGATATTCCTAGCATCACTCGAAGCTGTGATATCTAATAGAACCAATTCATCTGCAAATTTTTTATCATATTCAATCGCACACTCAACAGGGTCTCCAGCATCTCTTAATCCAACAAAATTTGTACCTTTAACAACCCTCCCGTCTTTTATATCAAGGCAAGGAATTATTCTTTTTGCATACATTACACATTCACCTTCTTTGCAAAATTTTCAAGCAATTTCAAGCCAGTTTTTCCACTTTTTTCAGGGTGAAACTGACAAGCACTCAAGTTCCCTTTTTGTACACTTGCATGAATCTCCACATTATAATCTGTTGTAGCAGTGACAATATCCTCTTTTGCTTGCAGATAAAATGAATGAACAAAATAAACATAAGGGTTATCTTGCACTCCCTCAAAAATGTCTCCTTGATTTTTATATTTCAATGAATTCCAACCCATATGAGGCACTTTTATTTCAGGAATTTTAGGAATTCTTACTATCTCCCCTTTTAAAACTCCCAACCCATCAACCTCGGGACTTTCATCACTTCTCTCAAAAAGCAATTGCAAACCAAGACAAATGCCTAAAAACGGCTTTTTGCTGTCGATAAACTCTTTTATAGGAATTTCAAGTTCTCTCTCTTTGATGTTTTGCATCGCCGCGCCAAAAGAGCCTACACCTGGCAATACACAAGCATCTGAACCTAGAATTTCGTTTATGTCACTTGTAAGTTTCGTTTCAATCCCTAAAAAATCAAACGCTTTTACCACGCTTGCTATGTTCCCTGCACCATAGTCTATAATGCTTATCATTTAATTTACCATCCTTCCTCAGTCAATGAAAATATTTCCACAATACATATTCGGATACCATCAATTATCTGAATATGTTTATTATTTTTTCTTTAAAATCAATACCTTTTCCTTTGTGACCAAGCACTTTGTGTTTAACCAACCATTTCGGGTCGATGTGCTCTAAGATCGCCTGAGGGAACAAATACTTTTCCACAGGCAATTGCTGTTGCAATCTTTTAATCAATCCCTGATAATCTCTGTTATTTACCTCCTCTGACGAGGGGTTGAGCTTTTTATAGTCTCCCCTAACAGTAAATTGTGCACAGTACATGAAATCTGCCCACACAGAAAATTCTGTCAGATAGACGTATTCATCAGGTACATCTAAAAAGAGTTTAACAGAAGAAGAAATTCTTCCTGCAGACTTTTGCTTTCTGCCTTTTACTACTGCAAAAATCGGGCATTCACAATCTAGTTCTAACATATCAATTAAAGCACCGTAAGGTAGTTTAAAGGAAATGCTCGGTTTCGCCTTATACAATTCATTACTTTTCAATATATCCAACACTGCCTGAGATTGATAAGTAATCAGTTTCATTACTATGACCTTTCCTTTCTGTCGTGTCAATTCATCTTTTCGGCTATATATAGTCTAGAACATAAATAAATATGCTACTATTTTTTAATTGCCCATTCAAACAAAAACCTGTCCAAATTACCTCTCTCGTCAGGACGCACCAAAAAATGTTCGAGTAATTTTATGTCATCCATTCCTGTTTTTCCATAAAACGCCTGAGCAATTCCACCGGCTATACAGCAGACTGTGTCCGTGTCGCATTTAATGCTAAAAGCATTTCTAATGCAACTTTCCCAGCTTTCACTCTCTAAAAAACATCGAATTGCAACAGGCATTGTTCCGTCTGCAGTCGAATCGAACTTCGCTCTTGGCTTATATAATAAAAGAGGCAAATTTGTTTTATAATGATAATTTTTTTTAAGATATTTTTTTATGTCATTTTTTGTATAACCATTTTTTGCAAGAAAAATCATCCCTGCTGTTGCCTTTGCCGCAGAAATCCCACGCTCGTGGTCGTGAGTGCAAATTGAACTTAACTCTGCCTTAGCGTGAACTTCCTCTAACGTGTTATAGTGGTTTCCTATAAAGCTAACACGCATTGCAGAGCCATTCCCATAACTGTTATATCCTCTTCTGGAATTGTTGTGTAGCCACTGCAAAAACAAATCTCCATATCCAGCTTTTTTATATTTATTTCCAAACATACTATATGCTTTGCTAAACTCAATATTATTTAAAACTGCGTATTTAGTCGCAATCGTCAAAACTGAATCATCTGTATATCTACAACCACCCACAAAAAGAGGAGCAGTCCTGTGGTCAAAATTCTGGGGTTTAGAAAATTCAATTCTCGACCCAGCAATATCTCCTAAAATAGCACCGTACATACCATGATTTTCCTTTTACTTCACCGCTTTAGCAGTTAATTTTAACTATAGTATCTCATTTGAGCCACTACCTTGCCCAAAATTTCCAAATTATTTGGAATTATATCTTCAAAATCTTGATTTTCTGCTCTTAAAATAATCTTATCCTTTTGTTTGATAAACGTCTTTACCGTCGCTTCATCTCCAATTAAAGCTACAACAATATCACCGTTTGATGCAATTGGTGTTTTCTTTGCTATAACATAATCACCCTCAATAATCCCCACATCTTTCATGCTTTCACCTTTTACTTTTAGTGCAAACAGTTCTTCACCACTCTTGCCTTTATAAGGCAAATATCCCTCTATCTCTTCGACCGCTAATATCGGAACTCCTGCAGTAACTGTTCCTAAAATGGGAACATAACTTGTGTTTTCTGTGCCTGAAATAATTATCGAACGATTCTTCCCTTCGCTTCTTTTTATCAGCCCCAACGTTTCCAGTTTTTTCAAATGCGCATGTACTGAAGACGTAGAAGATAAGCCTGTTGCTATACAAATTTCACGAACAGATGGTACAACACCGTTAGATAACTCTGTTTTCAAATAATCATATATCCGTTGTTGTTGCTTTGTAAGCATAAATTTACTCCATTTCTTTGCCTTGTATCATTATCTATTAACAATACAATCATCTTACATTAATCCCATTCCCCTAACATATCCTAGTGGCGAGCCTGACTTATTTCATTTCAGTTTTCTTAAAACCTCAGGAATTTTACCCAGTCTCCCTCTCTCGACTTCGCAAACATCTAATCCGTCAAGATATCTTCTAACCATGTCCAGCACATGGCTACACGCAACATATCTATTCCAAATTCTGCTTTTCTTAATTCTTGAAAAGTCTAACTTCACGGTATAAGTATTGTTTTTGTCAGCAAGAGCGACATAAACTAAACCAACAGGTTTTTCATCTGTTCCACCGTCAGGCCCTGCAATGCCTGTTGTAGAAATTCCTATATCTGCTCCACTGAGTTTTAAAACGCCCTGCGCCATTGCAGCTGCACATTCTGCACTAACTGCTCCATGTTTAATTAGAATTTCTTCGTCTACATTCAAAATTTTCATTTTAGTTTCATTGGAATAAGACACTATCCCTGTTTCAAAAACTGCAGAACTTCCGCTGATATCAGTCAGCCTTTTGCCCAGAAACCCACCTGTGCAAGACTCTGCGATTGCAACTTTTTTACAACTCCTTATAAGCGAATTAACCACTGTTTCTTCAAGACTTTCAAACTCGGTACTATATACATAACTGCCAAGTTTTGACGTAACTTCCTTGATGATTGGTTTACATAACTTTTCTGCTTCCTCAAGCGTTTTCGCTTTTGCAGTAACTCTTAAATACATCTCGCCTTCGTCCGCATATGGTGCAACTGTTGGATTTTGATTATCCATTAAATAGTCAAAATATTGCGCAACAGGTGCTTCACCCAAACCATATACCCTGATATTCTTCGAGCTAATAACACCTTCATTCCCTTTTAATAGGTAAGGAAGTGCATAGTTTTTCAGCATCGGAGTGAGTTCAGACGGAGGGCCCGGAAACATCATAATCATTTTACCGTTTTGCGAATTAAACACGCAACCTGGAGCAGTTCCGTTGTCATTGAGCAAAACTTCGCAATTCTCCGGAAGCATAACTTGGCTCAATTGATTTTCAGTCATTCCAACAGGAAACTGAGACAACAATCTCTCTTTGCATTTCTCGTTCATTTTTAGTTTGACACCTGCAACTTTTGCAACAGTCTCTTTTGTTAAATCGTCTTGAGTTGGACCTAGTCCACCTGTTGTAATCAGCAAATCGCTTCTTGAAAGAGCAAGCTCTACTGCTTCCGAAAGTCTTTTTGGATTGTCGCCAATTGTCACTGCATGAAGTAAATTCACGCCTATCGAGGATAATTCTTTTGCAATAATTGTAGTGTCAATGTTCACCACTTTTCCAAGGAGCAACTCAGTTCCAACTGAAATAATTTCTGCATTCATATATGTTAAACTCCTTTCAAGTTATATCACAATCACTTCAACACTCGCTAGTGCTTCGTCCATCAGCGCTTGCACGTCTAATTTACTCTCACTCATTTCAAGCAATCTGGGATTTGGCCTTGTGCGTGGATGTTTTGGAGTGAACACTGTGCAACAATCTTCAAACGGCTCAATTGAAATGTCAAATGTTCCGATTTTTTGCGACATCACCACAATTTCCGATTTATCAGTGCCTATCAACGGTCTGAAAACAGGCATATTCGTTACAGCGTCAGTGCAGGCAATAGCTTGAATTGTTTGGCTTGCTACTTGACCTAAACTCTCACCGGTAATCAGTGCATGACATTCGTTTTTCCTTGCTATAATCTCGCTTATCCTCATCATAAATCTTCGCATGATTAAAGTGCTTAAATCGTCTTCGCAATGCTTTGCAATTTCCTCTTGAATATGTGTAAAATTCACAGTAAACATTTTCATTCTACCTGAATATTCTGCTGTTTTTTTGAGAAGTCTAACCACTTTGTCGTGCGCTCTCTCGCTTGTATAAGGAGGGCTTGCAAAGTGAATTGCAGTCAGCTCAACTCCACGTCTTGCAAGTTGCCAAGCCGCAACGGGGCTGTCAATTCCACCGCTTATCAAAATTGCAGCTTTGCCACCCGAACCAACGGGAATGCCCCCTGCTCCTTGCTTTGCGTTTCCGTGAATATACGCACCTTTTTCCCTAATTTCAACCCAAACAGTCATCTCGGGGTTGTGTACGTCTACCTTTAAATGAGGGTTGTTTTCAAGAATAAATCCTCCTACCATCGCACAGATTTCAGGCGATTTCATAGGAAATTTCTTGTCTGCACGTTTTGCCTCTACCTTAAAAGTTTTAACTGCTTTTAACTCTTCTTTTAAATACTCGACACTGCATTTCTGAATTTTTTCCAATTTTTTTTCACACACAGCAGATCTTACATATGCAACTATTCCAAAAATCTTACTGATTTTTTCAGCACATTCGTCCAAATCTAGGTCGTCGTCATTTGCAGTTATATAAATTGTCGATTGCGAAATAAATATATCAAATTCGCCTTTTGGTGAAATTCGCCTTTTTATATTTTTCATCAAGATGCTTTCAAAAGTTCTTCTGTTCAATCCTTTTAAAACTATCTCTCCAAGTTTTATCAAAATAATTTCTTTCATTTCTTGTCATTGCCCACAAATTTGGGCATTACCTTTCTTTGTTCGTCTCTATTCCATTCTTTACTTAATGCATGCTGAACAACTTGATATCATCAAGATAAGCCGTACAATTCGCTCTGTGAGTGAATTGTACAACAAACGCCTTGCGTTTGTACTGAATAACGTGTTATTCAGTACGCTTTACTTATATGCTATCTTTTGAAAACCCTCTTCAAGCGCACTTAAAAATGCATTCACATCGTCGCTGTTACTATCTTTCGAGAAACTAATTCTAAGCGAGCTTTCTATTCTTGGTTTGTCAAAATTCATACTTGTTAAAACGTGACTAGCATTAACACCGGTGCAAGCTGAACCTGTCGAAACAAATATTTGTTTTTGAGATAAAAAATGCAACATTGTTTCGCCTTTAATCTTCCCTGTTGAAATGTTCAAAACATAATCCGAAGACATTTTGGGTGAGTTAATTTGCACAAACTCATATTTTGCCAGTCCGTCCATCAACATTTGCTTTAACTCTTTTATATTTGGGTTTTTCTTATAGTTTTCTACAGCCTTTGAAAAGGCGCAAATTGAAGGTAAATTCTGAGTTCCTGCTCTCACATTATTCTCGTGTCCACCTCCGACCAACATCGGCTTGATTTTAACTCCTTTTGCAATATAGAGCGCACCCACACCTTTTGGAGCATGAACTTTATGTCCACTTACGCTCATCAAATCAATTCCCAGTTTTTCGGGATAAAAATCTTCTTTTAAAAATCCTTGAACATTATCACAGTGAAAATATGCCTTTGAATTTGCATTTTTAATCGCCTGTTTCACGCATTCAATTGGCATTTTATAGCCTGTTTCGTTATTTACAGACATAAGGCTTACGAGAATAGTATCTTCAGTAATAGCATCAATTATTTGGCTTTCTTCAATTTCGCCATCTTGATTTGGCTTTAAGAAAACGACTTCAAAGCCCTTTTTTTGCAACAATTTCATGCAATTTCTCACCGAAGAATGTTCAGTTTCGCAACTCACAATTTTTTTGCCAAATCGTGCATTTTGCATTACTGTTCCAAAAATCGCAAGATTGTTCGCCTCTGTACCTCCCGAGGTAAAAATAATTTCGCCATCTTTAGATTTAAGCGAACTCAACAAGGTTTCCCTTGCAGCTCTTAATTCTTTTTCAGCACTAAAACCCATGCTATGAATTGACGATGGATTTCCAAAACACTCTTTCATTATATAAATGGCTTTTTCACAAGCCTCATCATCAACCTTAGTTGTAGCTCCATTATCAAGATAATACAATTTTATTCATTCCTTTCTACTACCACAGCGAAATGTAAATTTCCGCACGGCAAACGAAATCATGTCAACAAAACTAACAAGTGTCCAAAATCATATTCTAAAAACAGATTTTTCATGTTGACACATCTCCCCTTTACCATGATACCACAAATAGATTAATCATGCAATAATCTTATGCGATTATAGAGCATTGTTTACATATTTTTGATAATTCGGCTTGCAGTCCAATGATTTTCGTAATATAATTAAAATTGGGGTT
>CAYJBU010000004.1:0-47337 GCA_964368155.1 uncultured Eubacteriales bacterium
GAAATTATTGTAGAGTTTCGTTCGGCGAAAGTGACGAGGTCACAGATTAGAATAATGGAAAGGGAAAGTCACGGGGGGCGAGAGTGAAATTATTGTAGAGTTTCGTTCGGCGAAAGTGACGAGGTCACAAAATGGATTATGTTTATGGCATAGTATGGTTGGTTGTAGCAGTAATATTAATATTTAAAATGAGTAAAGAAGATAAGATATTTATTTTTTTGGGCGCGTTTTTTGTAGTAATGGGAATTTGGTGGTTGGCAGATGCATATTTAACAGAAGTGGACTTGCTTAATGGAGACTATGGCTTGATTTTGCGTGGAATTGGCGCAGTCGTGTTAGCGATTACAGTAGTTTATTACTACAAAAAAATATATAGTAAAAGGGAAAAATAATGGAAGCATTTTTAATTGTCGGCACAAAAGTTGGTGTTATGGCGATGCTCATATTGACTGGAATGGTCATAGCGAAACTGGGTAGGGTAACTGAAAAAGGAAATTCAGACCTCACTTGGATTCTGCTGAATATTGTTACCCCTTGTGTGATTATTGACGCATTTGCTCAACTAGAAACTGGAGAGTTGCCCGCAGAGTCCTTGGGGATGGGCGTTTTGGTTGCAAGCCTTGCTATAGCAACAGGTTTCTTAATTTCTCCGTTGCTTTTCAGAAAACAGGAGAAAGAAAAAAGGAAAGTGTTGCGCTGTGCGTCAATTTTAAGTAACACAGGATTTATGGGAGTTCCGCTGACTTCCGCAGTCCTTGGATATCAAGGAGTGATTTTTGCTTCAATTTATGTTGCTATATTTAATTTTGCTGTTTGGACGGCGGGTTATGCTATGATTTCAGGGGAAAGAACTGTTAAAGTTAAGAAAATTTTCTTAAATCCGGGAACGATTGGAATTTTTATTGGTTTGTTGATATATTTTTCTGGGATTAAACTTCCGGTAATCATTTCAGAACCAATTACAGCATTATCATTGTTGAACATGCCTTTAGCCATGTTAATTCTAGGATATTTCATGGCGAAAGTTGATTTTAGAGCCATAATTAAAGAAGTTAGTATATATAAAGTAGCTTTTTTTAAGCTTGTAATGATACCGATGATAGTTTTAGGATTGTTAGCATTGATAAGACCTGAGTATAATCTGTTTATGAGCGCTGCAATTCAAAGTTGCACACCTACGGCAACAACAACAGTTTTGTTTGCTGCAATGGTAAAGGCTGACGCAAAGATGGCTTCTTTGATAGTGGTGGCTACAACAATTTTTTCACTTATAACGGTTCCATTATTTGTGATGTTGGCACAAATTATTGCGCAAAATATTTTGTGACTAAAAGATACTTTTCTGCATACAATATAAAAGTCGACAGAAATGTTGGCTTTTATATAAAGGGGTTTGCGGATTTATCCGTAAGCCCCCTAAATATAATGACGACAAACTGTTAAAGTAAAGGATAGTTGGAGTAAGAAAGGACACTCAAGAAATGGAATACATATTAATTGCGTTGGTAGTTGTAAATTTAGTGGTTACATTTGTTTTGTTCTCCACTTTAAAAAAGCCAAAAGAAGATGAAAATGCGAAGAACTTAAACAAAGAACTGATAGAGTCAGTAGAAAAAACTCAAAAAACTACAATAGATTTTATTCAGAAACAGTTAGAAATACAAGGAAATAATCAAGTGAATGTCCAAAAGCAACTTGAGGAATCGCAAAGTGCACGATTCAAAGATTTTGCTGAAAACACACACAGGAACATTAACACCCTAAGGCAAACTGTGTCTGAAATGGCGCTATCTGTGGACAAGAGATTTGAAAGTTTTCAAAAAAACAATGAGAATTCGTTAAATGGTATTAGGGATACTCTTGAAAAAAGGGTTAATTCCATGCAGGAGAGTAATGAGAAAAAATTAGATGAAATGAGGGCGACAGTCGACGAAAAACTTCAAAAGACTCTTGAGGATAGAATTAGTCAGAGTTTTAAACTCGTCAGCGAAAGGCTTGAGCAAGTTTACAAATCACTTGGAGAAATGCAAAAACTCTCTAGCGGAGTGGACGACCTAAAAAAAGTTTTGTCTAATGTTAAAACAAGAGGAATATTAGGAGAGGTTCAGTTAGGAGCGATATTAGAGCAAATATTAAACAACGACCAATACGACAGCAATGTTGTGACAAAAAAAGGCTCAACAGAACGAGTCGAATTTGCAGTTAAATTACCAGGTGATAACGGCGATTTTGTGTACTTGCCAATAGATGCTAAATTCCCGATGGATGCATACCAAAATCTGCTTTCTGCATATGATGAGGGTGTTCAAACAAAAGTTGATGAATGTGCGAAAGTTTTGATAAACAGAATTAAAGGTTTTGCGAAAGACATCAGAACAAAATACATAGACGTGCCAAATACAACAGAATTTGCAATCATGTTTTTGCCGATTGAGGGCTTATATGCTGAAGTTGTGAGACGTGGAATGGTTGAAGAGTTGCAGAAAGAGAAAATTAATATTGCAGGTCCAACTACAATGGCGGCTTTGCTCAATAGCTTGCAAATGGGATTTAAAACGCTTGCTATTCAAAAGCGTTCAAGCGAAGTTTGGGGAGTTTTAGAAGGTGTGAAACAAGAATTTGCAAAGTTTGGCGACGCGCTTGATAAGACACAACAGCGCATGAGACAAGCCTCAGAGGAGCTTGATAAACTGGTGACAACAAGAACAAATGCAATAAATAGAAAATTAAGAGATGTTTCGACAATTGATAGTAAAAGCCAGTTAGAAGAGTGAAGATAAATCAATTATATATGAGTTTCACTAGTGATAATGAAATCGTTTTGCAATTGTCTGTTCTAAGCAGTGAACTAAAATTGTTCGAAAGATAAAAAAAGACTTTGATTTTTTGTGAATTATATGATACAATGAAACAATATTAACTGAAACATTAAGGACTGGTGTAATGAAATTTAAAAATGTGTCTGATAACCATACGCACAGCAAATATTCGCATGACGGAAAAGAGACGATTGACGCGCTTTGCACAAGGGCGAAAGAGCTGGGTTTGCTTTACTATACAATAACCGACCATTGTGAAATTGAAAATTATGAAATGCCTGAATTTGTGGACTACAGAAAAAGACTTTTGGACGGATACAAGGACATGACCGCGAAAAAAGAGATTTATCCTTTTTTTCTTTCGGGAATTGAACTTGCTCAACCCTTACACAATTTGGAAGTAGTGGATAAATTATTTTCAGATAAGAATTATGATTTCGTTATTGGTTCAATACACAGCCTTGAAAATTACGCAGACTTTGCATATTGGGAAGATGAACCCTATTTAGACGGTACTTATTGGTCTGAAAGCAAACTTTCTAAAGAGGACGCACTTAGACAATATTTACTTGATATGTTAAATATTGCGAAATGGGGCAAGATTGACACATTGGCACATTTGACATATCCTTTGAGATATTTAACAAATTCTGACGGAAGCAGAATGAATTTTGACGCTTACAATGATATTGTTCGCAAAATATTTAAAACTATTATTGAAAATGGAGTTGCTCTGGAAATCAATACTTCAGGATTAAGACAGGCTATTGGTGAAGTGCTGCCGAACAAGCAATTTCTAAAATTATATAAAGAGATGGGTGGAGAGTTGCTGACAATTGGATCGGACGCTCATTGCACTGAAGATTTGGGAAAAGGTTTGTGTGATGGTTTAGAGCTTGCACAGGAACTTGGTTTTAAATATTACTCGGTGTATATAAATAGAAAACCTAAAATGATAAAAATTTAAATTGAGGAGTGACTTTGTAATGAATATCGAAAAATTGTTGAACATAATGGAAGATAACGCGAATTTGAGCAATAAAGAGCTTGCTGTACTTATGGGCGAAAAGGAAGAGGATATAGCTTCTGCGATATGCAAACTTGAGAATGATGGAATTATAAAGTCCTATAAAACTGTAATTAACTGGGAAAAAACACAAATTCCTAAGGCTAAAGCTTTGATTGAAGTGTGTGTTACTCCTGAAAGAGACACAGGCTTCGATGACATTGCAGGCAGAATTATGGAGTTTTCTGAGGTCGAGGCTGTCTATTTAATGGCGGGAGGATATGACCTTGCTGTTATCGTTAGCGGAGAAAGCATGGCGGATGTAGCAATGTTTGTAAGAAAGAGACTTGCTGCACTGGGCGGTATTTTATCCACTGCAACAAGATTTTTGTTGACAAAATATAAAGATCAGGGCATCAATATGTATGATGAATACGAGAGTATTGATGAAAGGGGAGGAAACCTTTGTGACTGATATCAATAAATATTTGAGCGAGAAAGCTTCAACAATAAAACCGTCGGGAATTAGGAAGTTTTTTGACATAGCCAATGAAATGGAAAATGTAATTTCGTTAAGTGTTGGCGAACCGGATTTCTATACCCCTTGGCATGTGCGTGAAGCTGCGATTGAGTCGCTTGTAAAGGGCAGGACGAGATACACTCCAAATAGAGGTTTTTCCGAGTTAAGGGAAGAAGTATGTAAATATTTTTCAAGAAGATATTCTGTTGATTATATTGCAGACACAGATGTTTTAATCACTGTGGGAGGGTCAGAGGCTATTGATTTATTTTGTAGAGCTGTAATAAATCCCGGTGATGAGATAATTATTCCCGAACCATCTTTTGTGTGCTATGTTCCAATTGTACAAATGGCAGGGGGAGTTCCTGTTGTGATTAACACAAAGGCTGAAAATCAGTTTAGATTGATGCCAGAAGAACTTGAAAACCATATTACACCTAAAACCAAAGCAGTTATAATGCCGTTTCCGAATAATCCAACTGGAGCTGTGATGAGAAAAGCCGATTTATTGCCCATTGCAGAAATAATCGAAAAGAATGATTTGTTGGTGTTGTCTGATGAAATTTACAGCGAATTGACATATGGCGAAGAGAAACACACTTGTTTTTCTACGTTGCCTGGTATGTACGAGAGGACAGTTGTTGTAAACGGAGTTTCAAAATCCCATTCAATGACAGGTTGGAGAATTGGTTTTGCAGTGGGGTGTAAAGAAATTATTGGTTTGATGACAAAAATCCACCAGTATGCAATTATGTCCTCGCCTACTACTTCTCAATTTGCTGCTATTGATGCAATCAGAGACGGCGATGCTGATATTAACAAAATGCGTGAAGAATATGATTCCAGAAGACGTTTAATCGTTGATGGCTTAAATAAAATAGGACTTGATTGCTTTGAGCCAAAAGGGGCTTTTTATGCTTTCCCAAGCATTAAAATTTCGGGATTGTCATCAGAAGAGTTTTGCGAAAAATTGATATATTCAAAACAGGTAGCAATTGTTCCCGGTACAGCATTCGGCGAAAGCGGAGAGGGTTTTGTCCGAATATCGTATTGCTATTCGCTGAAACATATCAAAGAAGCTCTTAAGCGAATGGAAGAGTTTATAAATGAATTGAAACAATAGAATGAGGGGAAAACAGACATAAATGAAGGTAAATGCTTACGCTAAAATAAATTTAACGCTTGATATCATCGGTTTGCGTGAAGATGGATTTCACGATATTGACACTGTTATGCAAACTGTTGATTTGTGCGATGAAATAGATTTGTCTAAAAATAAGACAGAGCAAATTAATTTAACTTGCTCGAAAATTTTACTCCCTACAGACGACAGAAACCTAGCTTACAGGGCTGCGAAAAGGATTATGGAGCATTGTGGAATAAGCGACATGGGAGTTAATATTCATGTGGTGAAAAATATTCCCGTAAAAGCAGGTCTTGGCGGAGGAAGTGCAGATGCTGCGGCGGTTATCTTGGGGTTAAACGAGTTGTTTTCGCTCGGATTGAGCGTTGAAGAGATGTCAGAAATTGGAGCGGACATTGGCGCAGATGTTCCGTTTTGTATACAAAGAGGAACGAAAAGGTGTCAAGGAAAGGGCGAGATTATGAGCGAGCTAGTCGCTATGCCTGATTGCCAAATACTTATTTGTAAACCTCCTGTTTCGGTAAGCACAAAAGAAGCTTATGATGTTTGTGACAAGTATCCACAAGAGGGTTTGTTCTTGACTGAAAACATGATTGATGCACTTGCAAGTGGAGATATAGCAGAAGTGGCGATTAACATATCAAATAGATTTGACGAGATTTTGCATATTTCAGAGGTTGAAGTGATAAAATCAATTATGTTAGGTGCAAATGCATTAAATGCGTCTATGACGGGCAGTGGTTCAGCCGTGTTTGGGATTTATGACAATAACGTAGATTTGTCTGCTGTAAAAGAGAGCCTGAAAAGCTTAGGCGAATGTTTTATTACAAAGCCGATACAAAATTGATTATTTTATTAATTGATAGGATTATGAAGTGAGCTCATTAGAGTTTTTAGTGTAGTGACGAAAGTTTCTACACTATTTTTTCTTTGTTTTGGATTTTGTTCATGAAATATGCCTTGACAAATGTGCATATTGAGTATATGATATAAAATAGAATGTTTGTTCGATTAAATCTATAAAGGTGGTAACAGTGAAAGAAAAAAGTTTATGTTTTAGTGGCCATAGAGAGAATAATTTACCTATGGACAAACTAAGATTAGAGATACAAATTAAAGAAGAGGTAGAGAAATCAATTGAGAATGGGTATAGCATTTTTTATCATGGTGCATGCCATGGTTTTGATTTAATTTGTGCTGAAATCGTTTTGAGGTTGAAGAAAAAACACAAAGATATAAAATTGATTGCTATTGTCCCATTTGAAAAGCAAGCACAAAGTTGGAGTTTAAAGGATAAGGCAGAATATGAATATCTCTTGTCAAAATCGGATGAAGTGGTAGTTCTTTCAAAGCGATATAGCCATGGTTGCTATCATCTAAGAAACAGATATATGGTGGACAACAGCTCCAAATTAATTTGTTATTGCAAGGAAATTAAGAGTGGAACGGGGTATACTTTAAATTATGCAAGGAAAAATCATGTTAATTGTGTAAACTTATGGGATGGTTTTGGTGGTTAATAAATATAAATTTAATTCAAATGTTACATTAACAATAGGTTGAATTTACAAAAAGGAGATTTCTTGTAAGAAAAACAAATTTATTGTAGAAATTCACGTAAAAGTGTGTTAAAATATACACATTGGTACTGTAATTATCAATAGTATAGATAAATTTGAAAGAGAGAGCTAAAAATGACCCCCAAAGAGATTATTTACGACCCAAGTAAGAGTGTTGCGCCTATAGGAATTGTTCCTCTTGCAGGAGCAAAAAACCTTTCAGACAAGATTGAAAAATGCTTGATGGACTGGGCTGATGCAGCAGGAATTAAATGCGAAACGTATACAATCGAAAATAGTTGCCCTCGTTTCCAATCGGGAGACGGAAAAGGAATGATTAAATCTACAATTAGAGGATACGACTTGTATATAATTGTTGATGTAGGGAATTACAGCTTAACTTATCAGTATTTCGGAAATGAAAATCATATGTCGCCTGACGACCACTATCAAGACTTAAAAAGAATTATTCAAGCTGCAAGCGGAAAAGCTCACAGAATTAATGTTGTTATGCCTTTGCTCTATGGTGGAAGACAACACAGAAGAAGCTATAGAGAATCGCTTGACGGAGCGTTTGCTTTACAAGAACTCAGACAAATGGGTGTTGATAATATTGTTACATTTGATGCACACGACCCAAGAGTTCAAAACGCAGTACCTTTGATGGGGTTTGATAACTTAATGCCATCTTATCAAGTTCTAAAGGCAATGTTTTCAACTTTCCCAGATTTATCGTTTAAACGAGAAGATTTTATGGTAGTTAGCCCTGACGAAGGTGCGCTTAACAGAAATATGTATTATGCTTCTGTTTTGGGTGTGGAAATGGGTATGTTCTATAAAAGAAGAGATTATTCTCAAGTTATAAATGGACGAAATCCAATTGTTGCTCATGAATATTTGGGCGAAAGTGTGAAAGATAAAACAGTATTCGTTGCAGACGATATTATCGCTTCGGGAGAATCTATGCTTGACATTGCTTATAAAGTCAAAGAAAGAGGATCTGCGAAATTCTTCTGTTATGCTACTTATACTATTTTTACTGCTGGACTTGAAGCTTTTGACAAAGCATATGAAGAAGGTGTTATTGACGGAGTCTTTGGTTCTAATCTCACATACTTAAATCCTGAATTGGCGACTAGACCTTGGTTCATAGAAGTGGATGTATCAAAATATGTTGCTTATTATATTGCAGCGTTAAATCATGATGTATCTATTAGCGCAGTACTTGACCCGTATACAAAAATTCAAGAGTTGCTTGATACAAACGAGAGTAAAATTGAAAATTAATATTAATTTATGTGACACAGTTATTTTAGCTTTTAGGCAGTTTTAATTGCCTTGATAGAATTGTAGGGGCTTCCCTCTGTGGTCGCCCGAAAAGTAATAGTTAAATTCGGCGACTAACAGGGCAGTTTCTACAATTTTTTTCATCTAAATTTGGATTGATTTACAAAGGAAAGAGGGATAGCATGAGCGGTATTAATCAAGTTTTTGACCCTAACAAGCGTGTTGCACCCATTGGAATAATCTATTTAAAAGGTGCGGAGAAATTAGCTAAGAAAATTGAAGAATATCTAATTCGGTGGAAGAAAGAAATGGGCGTTGATAGAGATAATCTAATCATTGAAAGCGTTTGTCCAAGGTTTCAATCAGGCGATGCAAAAGGTATGATTAAGTCAACAGTTCGTGGATACGACCTCTACATTATTGCCGATGTGGGCAATAGCAGTGTAACTTACAGCTATTTTGGAAAAGAAAACAGAATGTCCCCAGACGACCATTTCCAAGATTTAAAGCGTATTATTCAAGCGGTTAGCGGAAAAGCGCATAGAATAAACGTGATTATGCCACTGCTTTACGGTGGAAGACAGGATAAGAGAAGTTATAGGGAGTCGCTAGATTGTGCGTGTGCATTGCAAGAACTTGAAAGAATGGGAGTGAATAACATTGTAACGTTTGACGCCCATGATTCAAGAGTTGAAAATGCAATTCCTTTGTTGGGTTTTGATAATTTAATGCCAACTTATCAAGTGCTAAAGGCTTTGTATAGATACTTGCCTGATATAACTTTGGATAAAGACAACTTTATGATGGTAAGTCCAGACGAGGGTGCTATAAACAGAAATATGTATTATGCATCTGTGTTGGGAGTTGAGATGGGAATGTTCTATAAAAGGCGTGATTATTCTAAAATCATTGACGGAATGCACCCGATAATTGAGCATGAATATCTAGGAGCAGATGTGCAAGGCAAAACCGTTTTTTGTTGCGATGACATTATTTCTTCGGGTGGCTCAATGCTTGATGTTGCGTATAGAGTAAAAGAGTTCGGCGCAAAAGAGTTTTACTGCTTTGCAACTTATCCTCAATTTACTAAAGGAACAGCCATTTTTGACAAAGCATATGAAGAAGGTTTTATTAATGGCGTGTTTGGTTCTAATTTAAGTTATTTGGACCCAGAACTACAGAACAAGGAGTGGTTCTATGAAGTCGATGTTGCAAAATATGTTTCATATTTTATTTCTGCACTAAATCATGACACTTCTGTCAGTGCTCTAATTGACCCTCATATGAAAATTCAATCATTAATCGCAAGAAAAATGGGAGTGCCAGTGCGTTAAAATTAGCTTTTGCTTTTGTCTAATAGTATTATAGTCAAACCAATACAAAACCCAAACAGACCAGCAGGTAAAATTCCGTTTAACTGCGTTGTCGTCAGTCGCAATAGAGCAACTATTACTCCCTCCTCAGCCTTGTTAAACAAAATTTTATCTTTGCTGTCTTTGTACGTTTTTTTGTATTGGTTCGACTATAAAAAGGAACAACCTTTCAGTTTCTGTGTGAAGTTTAATTTGCTATCACAGAGGTTGAGAAGTTGTTCCTTTTATTGTGTTAGATGATATCGGTCAGGTTATTGCGAAGAGGGTGGGTGTTTATAATATTTCATATAATTGCGATAAAAAACAGAATAATCACTGAATCCACAAGAAATAGACGCGTTTGTTGGAGTTTCTCCTTGCGTGATTAAGGTGTTTGCTTTCAAAATTTTTTTTGTAATGATGTATTGTGTCACAGTTGACCCAGTTGCTTCTTTAAAAATTCTGCACAAATGAGATTTGCTGATAAAGAATTTTTCGCTGATGCTCTCAAGGCTTATATTTTCAAATAAATTTGCGTTAATATAGCTGATTATTTGATATGGAATGGTTTCTCTTGTTGTATAATCGTTTTTGTGCTCAAAGGAAATGTAAATCTCATTTAGCAGGGAAAATAAATTGGAGTAAATCAGCAGTTTTTTGTTTTCTGTGTTGGTAGTAAGATTTCTCAGTAAATACTTAAAAGAACTGCTCTTGAAATCAGATTCTCTGAATAAATTCGACTTGCCTACACCTCTGTCAAAAAAAGGTTTTAGTATTTCAAGATTTTCGTCAATCGACGAGAAGAGTCTCGTGTCAAAATGAACGGTTAATCTTTCATATGGTTCGTTTGGGTCTATGTTAATGTAATGTGCCTCTTCAGGGCGCATTAAGAGAATGTCGCCACTCCTGAGACGATATTCGCTTCCCTCAATTTTAAAAACGCCTTTTCCGCTTATAAAGTAATACAACTCGCAATATTGATGAATGTGAGTCTTGAAATCTGACGGATTTGGCTTTTCGCTTAATGAATAATGAAAATACATTCGTGAATCTTTATACTTAAAATACTTATCCAAAATTGTCAATCACCTCATTAATAATTCATTATGCTATTATACCATAAAATGATAAGATTTGCAATGTATATAAGCAATTTATGCAATTTAATTGTTAGGGTTATTAGTGTAGAATAAAAGGAAATAATATAGATACGTCTATAATTTGGAGGTTAGTAATGAAATTAACATTTCGTTGGTATGGTGACAGCGACCCTGTAACACTTGAAAAAATCAGGCAAATACCAAAAATGTCAGGTATAGTTTCTGCTGTTTATGACGTGAAGCCCGGTGGAGTTTGGAGCTATGAGAGCATTAACAAAATCAAGGAAGATGCAAATGCAAACGGACTGGATTTCGAAGTTGTAGAAAGTGTTCCTGTTCCCGAGGATATCAAACTTGGAAATGAGAAATCTGCAGAGTATATTGATAACTATTGTGAAAACATCATAAGACTTGGAAAATCAGGAGTTAAATGTATTTGCTATAATTTTATGCCTGTTTTTGACTGGCTTAGAAGTGAACTTGAGCATGTTCAAGAAGACGGTGCAAATGCACTTGCTTATGACGAGCAAACTGTTCTTGCAATGGACCCACTTAAAGGTGATTTAGCATTACCTGGCTGGGACGCTAGTTATGACTCTGACGAGCTTAAATCCTTGCTGTTGCAATACAAAGAGCTTGGCGAAGAAGGATTGTGGAAAAATCTTGAAACATTCCTAAAAGCAGTAATTCCTGTAGCAAAAGAGGCAGGAGTGAACATGGCTATTCATGCAGATGACCCACCTTGGGGAATGTTCGGTCTTCCAAGAATTATTACAAACAAAGAAAATATTCAAAGATTTTTGGATATAGTTCCTGAGGTGAATAATGGATTGACCTTCTGCACAGGTTCTTATGGAGCAAGTCCTGATAACGACTTGGTGGACATGATTAATACATTTGCAAGCAGAATTCATTTTGCACACTTAAGAAATGTTAAGTACACTGGCGAGAGAAAATTTGAAGAAGTGGCACATCCAACAGAATGTGGTTCGCTTGATATGTATGGCGTTGTAAAGGCGTTGGTATATGGCGGGTTTGACGGATATGTTAGACCTGACCACGGAAGAATGATTTGGGGAGAAACAGGCAGATATGGTTACGGTTTGTATGACCGTGCACTAGGAGCGACATATTTAGCAGGTTTGTTTGAGGCTATTGAAAAAGACAGAAATTGATTGTCGGTTTATATAAGAAAGGAAATTAGGTATGAGTAAAGTTGTTGTAATAACAGGCGCAGGAGGAATTCTTTGTTCGATGTTTGCTGAATTTTTAGCAGAAAAAGGAAACAAAGTCGCGTTGTTAGATTTGAATTTAGAGGCGGCACAAGCAGTTGCAAAAAGAATTACAGACAAAGGATTTGAGGCGAAAGCATATAAATGTGATGTAATGAACAAAACTTGCCTTGAAGAAATTCGTGAAGACTTATCAAAAGAATTTGGAAAATGCGATATCTTAATTAATGGTGCAGGCGGAAACAGCGCAAAATGCACAACAGTTCACGAGGAATATGAGGCTGGAGATGAGTCAACAGACGAGTTCTTGACATTCTTTAATATAGATGAAAGTGGATTTGATTTCGTTTTTGACCTAAATTTAAAAGGTGTTTTGTTGCCAAGCCAAGTTTTCATGAAAGACATGGTTGGAAGAGAAAACTGTTGTGTTCTAAACGTTTCTTCGATGAATGCATACAGACCTCTTACAAAAATTCCTGCATATTCTGCGGCAAAAGCGGCGGTGACAAACTTCACTTCTTGGCTAGCAGTTCACTTTGCAAAAGAGGGAATTAGAGTTAATGCGATTGCTCCCGGTTTCTTTGTTACAAACCAAAACAGAGCATTGCTTTTCAACGATGACGGAAGCACTACTGCTAGAAGTGAAAAAATCTTGCGTTCTACTCCAATGGGACGTTTTGGCGAAGCAGAAGAATTACTCGGTACGGTTGAATGGTTGGTTGACGAAACAAAATCTAAATTTGTAACAGGTATAACTGTTCCGGTTGACGGCGGTTTTTCTGCTTATTCAGGAGTATGAGTATACATAAAAGGAGTGACATAAAATGAATAATGTAAATATTTACGCATTTGCTGATGAAGCGTCAAAAGACATGGATTTGCAAATTGAGGCGTTGAAAAGAAACAATCTAAAGGGCATTGAAATTCGTGGTGTTGATGGCGAAAATGTGTCTGTGATTTCTTTGGAAAAAGCAAAAGAAGTTAAAGCGAAATTAGACGAAGCAGGGCTTGTAACTTGGAGCATAGGTTCTCCGATTGGAAAAGTTAGTATTGATAGTGATTTTGACGAACATATTGAAGTTTTTAATAATGTTTTGGAAGTTGCTAAAATTCTTGACTGCAAAAATGTTAGAATGTTCTCTTTCCATCTTCCTGAGAATGCAAATCCTGATGATTATAAAGATGAAGTTATAGAAAAATTAAATAAACTCTGCGAGATTGCAAAACCGCACGGAATATCCCTTTGCCATGAAAATGAAAAAGGTATTTTTGGTGACACAGCAGAGCGTTGCCTTGATATATTAAAAGGTGCTCCGGACTTAAAAGGAATATTTGACCCAGCTAACTTTGTTCAATGCGATGTAGACACACTTAAAGCATGGGATTTGCTATCAGACTATATTTATTATATGCATATAAAAGATGCTGAGGAAAGCAAAGCGATTGTTCCTGCTGGAGAAGGCATTGGAAATGTGAAAGAAATCACAGCAAAGTTCATTGCTAAAGGCGGTCATAATTTCACAATCGAGCCTCATTTAAAAGTTTTTGATGGTCTTAAGGGGCTTGAAAAAGAGGGCGAAGCGAGCGTTGTTGGGCAAAAATATACTTATGGCAGTTCAGACGAGGCGTTCGACGTAGCTTGTAATTCGTTTAAAGGTTTATTATAAATTATTATTAAAAGGAGATTTATATCATGATTTTAGGTGCACAACTTTACACTGCAAGAGATTTATGCAAAACATTGGACGATTTTTCGGACACATTAAAAAAAGTAGCTGACATCGGATACACAACAGTTCAAGTTTCTGGTACTTGTGATTTCGAGCCAGAGTGGCTAAAAGAAGAATTGCAAAAAACAGGGTTAAAATGCGTTATTACCCATGTACGCCCAGCAGACTCATTTTACAATGACACACAAAAAGTGATTGCAGATCACAATGTTTTTGACTGCAAATATCTCGGTCTTGGTGCTTTCGGTTTTAAAGATGAGGAGACAGATCCGAAATATTCTAGTTTTGTCGAGACTTATAAACCTGTTACAAAAGAACTTAAAGAAGCTGGAAAATTGTTCATGTATCACAACCACGGACAAGAGTTCTATAAAGAAAACGGCAAAACAATTCTTGAGAGAATGGCAGAAGATTTTGCAGCTGACGAACTAGGTTTCACTCTTGATGTTTACTGGGCTCAAAAAGCAGGTGGAGACCCTGCAGTATGGATTGAAAAATTCAAAAACAGAGTACCTTGCTTACACTATAAAGACATGGATTATCTTGGTAGAACTATGTATATCGGTGGAGGAAACATGAATTTCGAGAGAATAATAAAAGCTACTGAAGATGCAAAAACAGAGTATGTTTTGGTGGAGCAAGACGATTGCAATGGTGAAAATCCAATTGATTGCTTTAAACGTAGCTATGATTACTTGACATCACTTGGGCTTAAATAAAAAGCACTAGCTGAATGTGGCGTAAAAATTTCGCAATTTACAAAATTAATAACAGATAAAAATATTGTAGTTCACTAAGAAAGGAATGTGTATTAAAATGGAAAAAGTAAAACTTGGAATTATTGGCGTAGGAAACATGGGTTCAGGACACATTAAAAATATTCAAGAGGGTAAATGCCCTGATATCGAAATCACTGCTGTTGCAGATTTAAAACAATCTGCCCTTGATAACTTAAAGGAAAAACTTCCAAATGCAAAGTTTTTTAACGACCCAATCGAAATGATGGACAGCAAAGAAATAGATGCAGTTATTGTAGCTACTCCTCACTACGACCACCCTGGGCTTTCAATTGAAGCAATGAAACGTGGAATTCACGTTATGTGCGAAAAACCAGCTGGTGTTTACACAAAACAAGTTGTAGAGATGAACGAAGTCGCTAAAGATTGCGATGTTGTTTTTGGTATGATGTTTAACCAAAGAACTAACCCAATGTATATAAAAATGCGTGAGTTAATTCAATCAGGCAAATACGGAGAAATCAAAAGAGTTAACTGGATTATCACTACTTGGTACAGAACTCAACAATACTATGATTCAGGCGATTGGAGAGCTACTTGGTCGGGCGAAGGCGGCGGTGTATTGCTAAATCAATGCCCACACCAATTAGATTTATTGCAATGGATTTGTGGAATGCCAAGCAAAGTTCTAGCTAAACTTCATTATGGAAAATGGCATGATATTGAGGTTGAAGACGATGTAACTGCGTACTTGGAATATCCAAACGGAGCAACAGGTGTGTTTATCACAACCACAGGAGACGCATATGGTTCAAACCGTTTTGAAGTTCAACTTGATAAAGCTAAAATTGTCGCAGAGGGAAACAATTTAACTGTCTTAGAATATGAAGTGTCAAGCAAGGAGTATACAAAAACTGCAACAGAGGGCTTTAAACCAATGCCTTCAAACAAACTTGAAATAGATTTATCCACAGACAAAGAAACAGGCCACGTTGGAGTTTTGAATGCTTTTTCAGATAAAATTCTTGGAAAAGGCGAGCTTATTGCAGGTGGTATCGAGGGAATTAATGGATTGACAATTTCCAATGCTATGCATCTTTCTTCTTTCACTGACAAAGAAGTTGAACTTCCATTAGACGAAGAATTGTACTACAACGAGTTAATGAAAAGAGTTGCTACTTCAAGAAGAAAAGACCCAACAACTGAGCAAGTAGCAGTAAATTTAGACTCAACTTACTAATTTTAATTTGTTTATCAACACGATGTTACATAATGACAATGTGTTTCGGGTCGATTTTTTTGTCGGCCCGAAATCCATGTTTATCATCTTGATAAAAGATTAGAGGTTTAGAGAGGATTTCACTATGGATAAATTAAGATTTGGGATTGTGGGAATTGGGAATATGGGAACTGCACACGCAATTTGCATAGCAGACGGAAATGTCGATAATGCTAAGCTTACAGCAGTGTGCGATTTAAAGGAAAAAAGACTGAACTTTTGCAAAGAGAGATTTGAAAATGTTCAGTGCTTTACTGACTATAATGCCATGTTCGACAGCGGTTTGATTGATGCGGTAATCATCGCAGTCCCACACAAAGAACATGCAAATATTGCGATTGACGCATTTAGCAAAGGTTTAAATGTATTGGTTGAAAAACCGATTGATATCAGTGTTTCAAAGGCATTGGAGTTAAACGAATGTGCAAGAAAAAGTGGAAAAGCCTTTGGAATTATGTTTAATCAGAGGACAAATGAATTGTTTGCAAAAGCTCGCAGTATCGTTAAAAATGGTGAACTTGGTAAGTTGAAGAGAACAGTTTGGATTGTAACAAATTGGTATCGCACACAAAAGTATTATGATTCTGGCTCGTGGCGTGCAACTTGGTCGGGCGAGGGCGGAGGAGTATTGCTCAATCAAGCACCACACAATTTGGACCTTTGGCAATGGATTTGCGGAATGCCTATTTCGGTCACTGCTTTTTGTGACGAGGCAAAATACCATAAAATTGAGGTCGAGGACGATGCGACGATTGTAACCAGATTTGATAACGGTGCAATTGGAACTTTTATCACCACCACAGGTGAATTCCCCGGAACAAACAGGCTTGAAGTGAGCGGAACTTTGGGCAAGATTGTTATTGAAGAAGGCGTATTAAAATGGTGGAAGTTGAAAGTTGACGAAGAGGAGTATAGATACAGTGCCCAGGAAGGTTTTGCGGAAATTGAAAATGAATATATAGAAATACCACAAACGACAAAAGAGAGTGCTCATAAGGGAATTTTGCTTAATTTCACTAATCATGTGCTTTTTGGAGAAGAACTACTTGCTCCGGGATATGACGGAATTTATGAGTTGAGCATTTCGAATGCAGCTTATTTGTCGCAATGGAAAAATAATTCGCCTGTTTCAATTCCTTTTGATACAAGTGAGTTTGACGATTTAATGGAGAAAAAAGCAGAAAAATCGAGTTTTGTCGACAAAGAATTGGAAGTAAAAACATCTGAAAACTTGCAAGCCAGATGGCAAGTTAGATGGTGATTAGAGTTTATTTAAAATCGAAGAAAAAAGAACACCCTCAAAGTAATTAAAGCTTTTGAGGGTGTTTTGCGTCTAAAATTTGCCTATAAGTTTAAACTAACGGTTTGATTATGCCTTTGTTGTAAGCATAAAGAAGCTCACGTAAATCCGAAATTTTTTCGCTTATCTCTTTGCCAATGTCAGTGTCGTGAATGTAAATTCTATCAACAGAATACTCACGAGCAACGGCGAATGGGAAAATGTCAATTTCGTCTTCAACTGCTTTTTCGGTTGATTCAAAAGGCTCGTGTGAAACAAGCATCATTCCATGAGAATTATAAATCAAGGTGTATCCGGCGATGCCTGTCACAGGTTGATAAGCCTTTGTGAAGCCTCCGTCAATAACAAACAACTTTCCGTTTGCTTTAATCGGACTTTCGCCTTTTGACACTTTTACTGGAACATGTCCGTTGATTATATGAGATGTTTCAGGATTTAAGTCAAAATCACGAAGTACATTTATGCACATATTTTCATTGTCACGCAGTTTGTAATAGTTGCTCTCTTCTTCGTAATAAGCAGTTTTATCGTCTATGAAATACCTTTCAAATGTGGTCATTTTGAGCTTTCCAAAAAGAGGGGAGTTCTCGCCACACCACAGATACCAGTAGTAATCCAGACATTCTTGCCTTGCGTCGTCGTCAATGGTTGAGAAGAAACCTTCTCTAACGCTTCGCTCAATCGCATCAAGGAATTCCCTGCCCTTGAGCTTGTTTCCTTTGAAGGTAACTGTTTTAATACTCCCGTCGTCGTTAACGGGGATTCCTCCGTGGAAAAGCAGATTGGAGTTGCAGATTGTATAAATGCTTCCGTTTGTGAAAAGTAATTTCACATGTTGTCTCAGTTTTTGGCTGTTTCTAAACGAGAAACTAATTTTTTCCAAGACAACTTTTTCTTCTGCGCTGAGTTCATATGGATTTGTCGGGTCAATTGTTGGAAAAACTGTGTCCGAAAGTTTGTATATTGTCTCCCCGATGGTAATGGTTTTGTCCGTGTGGTTGATTTTATCAAGTAGCAATCTATCTTCCATATCGTATTCAGGACGGCGCTTGATAATTTGTCCCTCTAATTTAAATTGGATTATGCTTATTGCCTTGTGCATTTTAGCAGTAAGCTCGATTTCTTTTTTCGAAGAATTAAAATGTCTCGATTTTTCAGGCATGAAATTATTACAAGGGTCATCTTCGTAAGTTTCCATTGCAAAAGTTGCAAGAGGAATTAAATTAATGCCATAGTCATCTTCAATGGTTTCAAGAATTCCATACTTTGAATGAAGTCTAACCACGTTGCAAATCAGCGATTTACAGCCAGCAGCTGCACCCATAATCGAGATATCATGGTTTCCCCATTGAATATCAACATTGTGATAATCCACCAGCATATCCATTATTTTAGCTGCTTTTGCGCCTCTGTCAAAAATGTCGCCAATTATATGCAATCTGTCAATTGCAAGCCTTTGAATGAGGTATGACAAAGCTATGATAAATCTGTCAGCTTGATATAACTCAATAATAGTTTGAATGATACCGTTGTAGTATTTTTCTTTGTTTTTTTCGGTTTCGTCCTCGTGCAAAAGCTCTTCGATGATATACTCGAAATCTTTAGGCAGTGCTTTTCTAACCTTTGATCTTGTGTATTTAGAAGAAGCTGTTTTGCAAATTAAAATCAAACGGTATAATGTAATTTTATACCATTCATCAATACTGTCTTGAGAGTTGTTGACTTTTTTCAGCTTTTGTTCAGGGTAATAAATCAAAGTAGCAAGCGCTTTTTTATCGCTCTCCATAAGTGAGTTTCCAAAAATAGCATTTATATATGTTTTGATAACTCCCGACGCATTTCTGATAACATGAGAAAAAGCCTCGTATTCTCCGTGAATGTCCGAAACGAAGTGCTCTGTTCCTTTGGGCAAATTTAAAACTGCTTGCAGGTTAATAATTTCTGAATTAGCACGATTAATGTTAGGGTAAACCTGTGAAAGTGCCTTTAAATACTTTATTTTGTCCGCTGTCAAATTCATTGTCTAGATACTCCATTCCGCCGCCTTGTATCGGCTATTCAAATTCTACAAAAATACTTCTAATTTCATCTGCGCTCAATTCTCTGCATTCGCCTTCGTTTAGATTTGGGTCTAATTCAAGCGAGCCGATTTGAAGCCTTTTTAGCTCCAGAACTTCTTTCCCTTGCGCCTTAAACATTCGCTTGATTTGATGGAATTTCCCCTCTCTTATATCAACTGTTGCGACGGTTGAATCGTTTTCGTCGATGACAAGTTTAGCAGGCAAAAACTGTAAATCTCCCGATTTTATGCCCTTTTCAAATTCTTGTATGTCTGAAACAGTCAAAGGTTTGTCTAGTTTAGCAAGATATTTCTTATATACATGAGATTTAGGAGCGAGCATTTTGTGTGCTGTTTCGCCGTCGTCGGTGATAATCAAAAGGCCCGTTGTGTCCTTGTCTAATCGTCCAGCAGGAAACAAATCTTTTCTCATTGACTCCTCTGGGACAATGTCCAAAACGGTGGAAGCCTTTTTATCTCTAGTTGCGCTGAGCAATCCTTTTGGTTTGTTCATCATTAAATAGATGTGCTTTTTATACAAGATGACATTACCGTCGAATTTAACCTCTGCAGAAGTACTGTCAAACTTAAAAGAGGAGTCTTTTATCACTTGAGAATCAACCTCGACTCTGCCTTTTCTAATGTATATAGATACTTCTTTACGAGTTCCGATATTGTTATTAGCAAGAAATCGGTCAATTCTAATCATGTCAGGCATTGTTTTTTTCCTCCGTTTTCACACCAATAGGCAGTTGTGATAAAATTACAGCAGCGAACATGAGAGCGCACCCTAATAATTCTTGGGGTGAGAGTGTTTCGCCCAACATGAAAAATCCAACAATTACGGCAAAAATTGATTCTAAACTCATGATTAAAGAGGCTATTGCAGGTGGAGTGTTGCGCTGTCCCATGATTTGCATTGTATAGGCAATGCCACTGGAGAAAATACCTGCATATAAAATAGGTCCTATAGCCTGTAGAATTAATGAAAAATCAGGGTTTTCTGTAATTAAAGAAATAATTGTGCTGAGAACTCCACAACTTAAAAACTGTGTGAGCGACAATAAAATCGCGTCTGTTTTGTGTGCAAACATTCCTATTAAAATAATATGTAGCGAATACACAAATGCCGAGCCAATTAAAATGCTGTCACCGAATTCTATAGAAAAATCCTCTTTTACGCTTAAAAGGAAAGTTCCTACAATTGAAACTGCGACACATATCCAGATTATCGGAGATACTTTCTTTCTCATGAAAATTCCCAAAACAGGCACGATGATAATATATAGTGAGGTTAAAAAACCGGCTTTTCCTGCAGAGGTGAATGAAAGAGAAAGTTGCTGTAAAAAAGAAGCAAGATATAATACCACACCGCAGATTATACCATATTTGATGTAAAGTTTGTTGGGATATGTGTCGACTCCTAATTTTTTCTTCTGATTTTTGACAATCACAGCAAAAACTAATATGAATGCTGCGCCAACATAGCTCCTAGATGCCAAAAAAGTGCTTGCTCCAAGTCCGATATCCGCAGCCATTTTTTGCGCAACGAATGTTGAACCCCATAAAAAAGATGCGATAGTTAATAATAATGTGCCCTGTAATTTTGAGTTTTTCATTTAATCGGTTGTTCCTTCCTCTTCTTCTGAAGTGCTCAGTGGCAACATAAACCAAAAAGTGCTACCCTTATGAGGTTCGCTTTCGGCACCGCAAGTCCCACCATGCAAGTCGATAACTTTTTTTACTATTGATAAGCCCAAACCTGTTCCAATTTGTGCTCTTTTGTGCGATTTCTCCAATTTATAGTATCTTTCCCAGATAAGATTAATTTTGTCTGGGTCAATTCCTTCTCCTGAATCGGAGACTTCGATTTTAACAAAACCATCTATGATAGTTTGTGTAAGCACAACTCTTTTGTCTTCTCCAGTGTAGTTTATTGCATTATTTACCAAATTATATACCACTTGAGAGAGTTTGAGTTCGTCGCCAAGAACATAAATATCATCGCCGTGATAAAAATCGAAAGTATAATCTGCAAGCTTGTCATATCTTTTAATTATTGAAATAATGCTTTCTGTTAGATTGACACTGCGTGGCGTATATTTCATTTCTCCTGCTTCGAGTTTTGAGATATCAAGTAAATCATTTACAAGGTTTGTCAGACGCGCCGCTTCGTCGATAATAACTTGTACGTTCTCTGGACTGTTTTCGCCAGGAATATCACGCATAA
Source organism: uncultured Eubacteriales bacterium (assembly GCA_964368155.1). Taxonomy (GTDB): domain Bacteria; phylum Bacillota; class Clostridia; order Oscillospirales; family Acutalibacteraceae; genus SIG603. Next base: position 21,355 of record CAYJBU010000004.1, read on the forward strand.
CTTCAGCATAGCCGGAAATCATGGTCAACGGAGTTCTTAAATCGTGCGAGACGTTAGCAATCAGTTCTCGCCTTAAATTTTCTACCTTAGAAAGTTCATTAGCGGTGTAATTCAAAGTGGTCGCAAGTTCAGAGATTTCTCTGCTTCCTTTATTTGTCTCTATTGTTTCAAAGTCACCTAGAGCCATTTTTTTGGCAGCATCATTAATGTTTTCGATAGGTTTTGAGATTTTTCTTGAGATAAGCAGTGCCAAAACTATCGACATGACAACCATTGCTCCTGTTAGCGCCCAAAGCTGAAACTTTAGAGTTTCAACAGTTGAGTCGACAGGTGTTACTCTTGTATTTAGAATTATTAAGTGGTTGCTGTTTTTTTCTGTAGCTTTTACATAAACTATTTCTTCAAAATCATTATAGAAATAAGCTCCGCTTTGCGAGTCCACCCATTCGGTGTATTCTCCTCCCGATGAAAGCGTTTGTGCATAAATTGCAGCACAAATATCAGGTGTTAGATTAGCAAAAAAAGCAGAAAAACCTGTGGTTACTTGCACTATTTTGTAACCATTGTTATCTGTAATCATCACATCAATACCTGTGCTTTTAGTGGTGTTTTGCAAAAAGTCAAGCAAGTCCCCATCGTGCAGTTTTTGTTCAATGCTCTCAGCAGTGTTGCGAATTTCTTGGTGTTTAATTCCTTTGTAGAAATTATTAAGCAGTCCAATTTGGAAAAACCATAGCAACGCAACAATTATTGCAGTGAACAATAAAAATCCAATTATCAGCTGAGAGTTAATCGCGAATTTTTTGTATTTAACATTCAAACCTATACCCCACACCCCTCAAGGTTACAATAAATTTGCTGTAGGAACCAAGGCTTTTGCGCAACAATTTTATGTGCGTGTCCAAAGTTCTGTCATCACCATAAAAGTCATATCCCCAAACATTTGTAATCAGTTTTTCTCTTGAAAGTGCAATCCCTTTATTTTTAACAAGATAAAATAAAAGCTCGTACTCTTTCGGAGATAAGTCTAATCGAACGCCATCTGCCAAAACTATTCGGCTTGTATAGTCCACCTCAAAACCTTCTGTTTTGAATATTTCGTGGTCTTCTGCCTTACCTTTTGTGCGCGCAATGATGGCGTTAATCCTCATCATCAACTCTTTTGGTGAAAATGGCTTTACAACATAATCGTCAACTCCAAGTTCAAAACCATGAATACGGTCGTATTCCTCTCCTCTGGCGGAAAGCATGATGACAGGAGTTTTTGAAACTTTGCGAATTTCGGAAACTGCTGAAAAACCGTCTAGTTCTGGCATCATAACGTCCATAATAATAATATTAAATTTATCTGGTTTTTTTCTTACTAGAAGTGTGGCTTCCATCCCGTTTTGAGCTTCAAAAACGGTGTGTCCCTCAAACTCAGCATATTTCTTAATGATTAATCTGATTTTACTTTCATCATCGACTACTAAAATATTGTACATAACGATACTCCATTCCTCCGAGATTAAACGGAAAAAATAAATAATTATACACTTTAATGTTGAGATAATTAGAGTGTAAATTGCAAAATAAGCTAAAATGCGACGAGTTATTAGGAGAGTGTCGCAAAAAGTATTGGCAAAAATTACAACTGTATTGGGTGTTTGCATTTATTATATGATATAAATGTGAAAAGTAAATGATGTTCTTGTAAAGATTATACAGCAAAACAGGTTGTTTTTTCAACATTTTAATAAAAATATTTTTTTCTATTGACAAAAAAGAAATAATAATGTATTATATTTATATAAATTAAATATATATTACTTGAAGAGTTTTATGTTTTTGGATTTAATGTATAGGGGGTGTGGGAGTGTTACCGGTAATAACAATTGCAAGACAGCATGGCAGCGGCGGTCGTGCCTTAGGAATAATGCTGTCTGAGAAATTAGGTATTAAATATTATGACAAACAACTAATCGCAATTGCGGCTAAAAAAAGTGGGCTTAGCGAAGACGTTTTTCAAAAAGTTGATGAAAAAGCAGGCGGAAGTTTGTTGTATTCAATGGTAATGGGTAATTATCCATTTTCAAGAGCGGGTAGCATGCCTGATATGCCTTTAAACGATAAGTTATTTATTCTGCAAACGAATATTATTCGTGAGGCGGCTAAAGAGGGTCCTTGTATTGTTATTGGGCGTTGCGGAGATTATATATTAAGAGAGTTTCCTGATGTGTTCAAAATCTATCTTCATGCGGACAGAGATGATAGAATTAGAACTGTTATTTTACGTGGAAAGACCGATTCAAAAAAAGCCCCTGATTATATATCTAAAATGGATAAACAAAGGGCTAATTACTATAATTTTTACAGCAACAAACGTTGGGAAGACATGAATAATTATGATTTGACTTTGAATTCTTCTACTTTTAATTTAGAAGAGTGTGCTGACATTATCATTAATGCTATTCACAGAAAATACCAACCTTAATTTAGAGTTTTTCTTTTTCATTTCCTTTAAATAAAGGAAAGGGCGATAGTTGTGTTATTACAACTGTCGCCCTTTCCTGTTATTAGATAAATCTAACCGGAAGTTGAATTCGTTGAACATCATAGCCAAACGAAACTTCTAAATACAAATCTGTGAAAACTCTTTTAAATGTATCAATTTCTTCTTCGGTGTCGCCTAGAACAACGGAAGTGTAAGAGAATGTAACTGTTTCACCCATTTTTATCAGCGCTTGTTCTTCTTCGATGATTGAGTAAAAAGGATTTTGTGATTTCCCTGTAAACTGTGAAGTGTAAGCCTCGCCATGGAAGAGTTGGAAAGTGATGTTTTTGTCAAAATCATTATTGTTTTTAAACGATATGTTATAGGTAAAAGTGTTGTTGTCGTCGCTTAAAACAAAGTAAGAGTCGACTAGTTGTAAGTCGTCAGGTAGGTCGTTATCGTTGTAGTTGTGGTTGTATGCGATTTCAAAATCATTCCAGTTTGTCGTAAATTTTGTAGAGTCAACGCTGCCTGATAAAAACAAAAGATTAATAACGGAAACTGTCAAAAAAATAATAAAGCTACCTATGATAATGAATACTGCAAGAGCAATATTCTTTAATGTCAAATGCTTTTTCATGTAAATACCACCTATTCTTAGCTAATTAGGTTATTATACATCATTAAAATAGTAAAAGCAAAGTAATTTTGCAAAGTTAACTGAATATTTACTTTTGACATTTGCATTAAAAGATAGTATACTTTATAATAAAGCTAGGGTCTTCTGTTTAGTTGATGCGTCTATACTATTACAGAAAACAACGATTAGATGATTGTGATAAAGAAAAAGGCGGTCGGAAAAATGAGCAATTCAAAAGATATTAATGATATTTTAGATGAGGTTTTTTCTCGTTCTTCAGGAGGAAAAAGTCGTGCTGCTATTGAAGCTGAAGAGTTTTTATCTGGAATTAGTAAAACAGGGAAGAGTAAGGCGGCAAAAGATGCAGGCGACTTTTTGCTTGATTTAGAAAAAACTGCAAAAGAGTTAGATTCTCAAATTAGCCGTGATTTGGAAAGGCAAACAAGGGAGATAAAAGAGCTTAATGCTGAAGTCAAAGTGGATTTAACCGACATACAAAAAAACCTTCAAGAAGATGGATTTGATACTGAAAAAGTTGAAGAGGAAATAGATTATAACGACGTCTTCTCTAGAATGTTCGAATGTGTTTCAAAGGAGGTTATCGGACAAGATGAATTCTTGAAAGACCTGATAAAAGCGTTTAAAAGGCCGTTTGTTATGGGATTTGACGAGGGTTCAATCGCTACTTCGATTATCGTGACGGGCAAAACAGGAACTGGAAGAGGCAGTGCACTTAAAAATTGTATCAAATATTTGACTGATAATAAATTAATCAAGGGCGAAAAAGCTCAAAAAATTGACTTGTCACTCTATGCTTCGGCAGAAGATGGTAAACTCTTTTTGCAAGATTTATTTGGTGCTACACAGTCAAAAGACGAGGTTATCATATTTGAAAACTATGATAAATGCCATAAATCTTTATTAGGTAATGTTAAAGAAGTTGTGCTTGCTGGAAAAGTACAGCTTGGTTCTCGTTATGCAAATCAAAAAGGAATGTTGATAGACGTTGGAACAGCGCTTGTTTCAAATGCTATCAGTTCGGTTTCATGCGAAGGAAAGTACATTATTTTTCTTACAGGTCACCACAAATCAAAAATTGTAGATAATATGGGCTCACCATTCGTCAGTTCTATTGCAGATATTTGCACTACAAATTCATTTGAGGCAGACGACTTAAAAGCCATTGCAGAAAAAACTTTGAGGGAATTATTAGATAAATGCAAAGATAAATTAGGATTTACATTTGCAATTGAAGAGAATATTCAGCAGTTTTTTGCATCTCAATTCACGTTGACAGAAGGTGTGAATTCGCTGGAGGCTTTTTCGGATAAATGCTATAAAATGCTCAGCGAATATAAACTCGATAGTTCGGTGAAAGAGCAGGACTTTACAGTTGAAATAGAAAACGGAACATTGAGTTTTGTGAGCGGTGAGACTAGAATTACTGTTGAAAATAAAGTTGAAGATAACACTGCTTTGGACGATGTGAAAGCGCAATTTGGCGAGATTGTAGGACTGAGCGATGTTAAAGAATATGTATTTTCGCTTGAGGATAACTACAAGCTGAACAACATCAGAAAAAGTAAGGGGTTAAAGGCAGAGTCGCCGTCGATGCACATGATATTTACGGGTAATCCTGGCACTGGTAAAACAACAATCGCAAGGCTTGTTTCAAGGTATTTAAAGGCGATTGGAGTTTTGACAGGTGGTCAGTTAATTGAGGTTACAAGGGCAGATTTAGTCGGTCGTTATGTCGGTCACACCGCTCCGCTCACCAAGCAAGTCATAGAATCTGCAATTGGTGGAGTTTTGTTTATTGACGAGGCTTATTCGCTTTGCAGAGGCGCAGACGACAGCTTTGGGCTTGAGTCTATAGATACTTTGGTCAAAGGAATGGAAGACAACAGGGATAACCTTATTGTCATTTTGGCTGGTTATACCAAGGAGATGGAAGAATTCCTTAAATCAAATTCTGGTTTGGAGTCACGTTTTCCAAATATGATTGAATTCCAAGATTACACAGCTGACGAATTGATGAAAATTACAGATATCATTGTTAAAAATAAAGGTTATAAGCTAAGTGGCGAGGTTGAAGATGTGCTTGTTCCATACTATCAGGTGAAGCAAGAAGATAATTCAAGAACTGCTGGAAACGGAAGAATGGCAAGAAATATGGTCGAGAACGCTATTTTAAATCAGTCAAAAAGATTACTTAAAGAAAACAGTGAAAATTACGAAGAGTTGACTATTGCTGATTTTGAGATTTGATTAGGATAGTTAGCTATATAGGCTGAAAACTATAGGACTGTCACATAAAAAGATTAATTACAAAAATACACAAACCCTCTCTGTTGTTATGGTGACAGAGAGGGTTCTTCTTATGTAAGTTAGTTTTACTAGATAAATAGAAAAAAATGGCTGTTGCATGCGAATTTTTGCGACAGCCATTTTAATAGTTTTTTAGTTTTTGCTGTTCCTTAACTTGCTCATTCCAACATGGCAAAACATTGCCAAAATTGGGAAAATTGCAGCGAAGAGAAGTCCAATTCTGATTGCGCCTTGTTCAGTGCTGACGCTCAAATATGTGCTGAAATCTTGAGCTAACTGAGAATTTAGGTTTTGGTCAACCACAATTCCTGTCACCCACGGACCAAATGCAGCTCCAATGTCACCTGCTGCAGCTAAAATTGCAAACATCCATGCGCCCGCCAAAGGATATTTGTAGGAGGCGAGTGTGATAGTTCCGGGCCACAAAAGGCTAGACATAAATCCGCATAGGATACACGCTGCAACGCTGATTATTGAAAAAGGAGAAACTGCGCTGATTATATAGCAAATCGACGTGAAAAGTGACATTAATATCAACACTCTGTGCAAGTTCAGTTTGTCTGCTAAAATGCTGTACAGCACACGCCCTGTGCCAAGCATGATGGCAAAACCGCACATTCCCACTAAGTCGCCTGTGATTTTGGTAAGCCCCAAGCCATTTTCCATGAAAGTGGAACTCCATTGATTCATTATGACTTCGCCACAAGCACCAAAGCAGATTGCGCCTAGGGCAAGCAGGTAAAACGGTTTGAAAATTAATTCCTTAAAGCCTTGTCGCTCGCCTTCTGGAATGGTTTTTGGGAATTTTGCACCATAGAACATGAAAAAGTTGATAAAAGGAACAATTGCCCAGAAAAAGCAGATATATTGCCAGCTATTGTCGCCAAAAACAAAAATCAAAACTGTTGTGATAATAATGCATAGTGCTTGTCCCCAAGCGTAAAAACTGTGCATCAAACTCATTGCTCCACCTTTGTTATCGTTTGGAATTGCAGCGATTATCGGACTTAGAAGAATTTCTAAAAGTCCACTAGAAAATGCAAAAACGACAGTTGAAACGGATATTCCTAAGAACACATCATTTGGGAAAATCCAAGGCGACATACCGAGCATGATTAGCCCGACAAACGAGCATACTGTTGTAGGGATAACCATTTTTCTGTAGCCGAGTTTGTCTATCATTCCACTGAAAATAATGTCTGCGCTGACTTGTGCTGTGAAATTTATTGCAACTAACAGCCCTAGTTGTGAGTATGTAAAACCGTAAATCCCCATGAGTGGTATAAATAGTATTGCAACCAAATTTGACATGATTGCTTGAGTGAAAATTCCCACCATACACGAGATTGTGGTTCGTTTGTAAATAGATTTAGTCATATGAAATTTCCTTTTTCATTTATTCGCAAAGTCGTAATATGCTCGTAATTTAGGCAGTGCAAAAATGTTTTGTACTGCCTAAAAAACATTATTTAACTTAAATTAAAGCCCTCTTGGGTCTTCTTCGAAAGGGACAACGTCTGAAGTTTCAAGATACCATTGTAAAAGACGTTCTTTTAACTGCGATTTAACATCGCTATAATTGCTGTCGTTATATAAATTTACGAGCTCTTTTTCGTCTTGCACTAAGTCGTATAACTCGTTGTCTCCATATGCACGCAAAACAAGTTTGTGTTGATTTGTTCTAATCATTGTAGCACGGCAAACACTTTCAGGGCACTCTTTTTGTTGCAATCCTTTTGGATAATAAATCGAATCCTTGCTATGCATGAATGAGGTGCCTGCTTTTTCGTAACCCTCGTTGCAGTGAGGTTCGTTAATATTATATCCACCCTCGCAGAAAACGGCACGGTTTTCATCACCTTTTTCCCCTTTTAGTTGAGGGATAAAAGATTTTGCGAAATGGGTGTGTTCTATTTTGATGTCTGCGTCTTCAAGAACAGAAGCCATTATATCAAAAAGTTCAACCTGCTCTTTTACTCTGTGACCTTGTTTTGCAAAAGGAGCTTTAACTAGAAGTGGAACTCTTGTTAAAATATCTTCACAGCCATTTGGCCACTTTTCAACAAGGTTATAATCCCCAGCGTAATCCCCGTGGTCGGAAGAAGAGATAATCCAAGTTTCATCTTCGATGTTAGCCTCTTTTACAGTGTCCAATAACTTGCCTAAAAGCATGTCGTTGTAGGATATCATTCCCATGTAAACGCTGTGGATTTTTTTGAAATCAGTGTCGCTTAAATCTCTGTATTTCCTGATTAACTCGTGGTATTTCGGTTTGTTTTCGCCTTTCCCACGCAGTTGCGGTACATCATTTTCGTCATACATGCTATAGTATGGCTCTGGAATGGTGTAGGGGCAATGAGGAAGAGAAAGTGGGAGGAACAAAACAAAAGGTTTATCTCCTTTTTTTCTGTTTTTTATGAAATCTAAACCAGCTTCAAGATTACTGTGATCGTGAGTTTCGGTTGGTTCAATTTTTTCACTTTCATATAAAAAGTCGAAAAATCCACTTTCGCCATGTTTTTTAACTGGTTTTGATTTATAGCTTGCTCCATGCTTGCTCTCGAACACATCAGTGCTTAAATTTGCACTTTCTTTTGTCAAAACGTCATTTTTGCCGTATACTCTAACTTCGTAGCCACTGTCTTTGAAATATTTCATCATGTTTTTTTCATGCGGTTTTAGCAAATTCCAAAGAGTTCGGTGTCCGTTAACATGCACATATTGTCCTGTGAACAGACTGCATCTTGACGGAGTGCATACTGTGTTTTGAACGTGGCATTGCTCAAACACAACACCCTCTTGTGCGAGTTTGTCGTAGTTTGGCGTTTTGATTTTGTCGTTGCCATAGCAACTAAGGGACTCGGCTCTTAACTCATCGGGGAAAAATAATATGTAATTCATAAATAGCCTCTAATCTAATTTTATAGTCGAACCAATACAAAAAACGTACAAAGACAGCAAAGGTAAAATTTTGTTTAACAAGGCGGAGGAGGGAGTAATAGTTGCTCTATTGCGACTGACGACAACGCAGTTAAACGGATTTTTACCTGCTGGTCTGTTTTGGGTTTTTGTATTGGTTTGACTATATATTAAGTAATTTGGTGAAGTTTTCTTTTTTGACATACAATTGTATACTAACAGAGATTAGGTGAAAAGTCAATGTGTTTTGCTGTTTTTATAGTGAAAAAGGTTCTATGATTGTACAAAGACTGAGCCGTGAAGATTTTTTTAATTAGTAGTCCTAATTACGCTTTATACACTTGTTAACTCCATACGATTAAAAAAGAGATTGACTCCTGAAATCGACGATTTTATTCGTGATTTGTAGGATACAATCTCTTAATCTTTCATTGCTTGGTCTACTAAAAAATCAAATTTTGCTTAAAGCGTTCATGATGTCGTTTAATAAATCTTCAACATTTTCAATTCCAACCGATAGACGTATTAAATCTGCCTTTACGCCTGCTTTTTCTAGTTGCTCGTCGCTGAGTTGGCGGTGAGTTGTGCTTGCTGGGTGAAGAACGCAAGTTCTAAGGTCAGCAACGTGAGTTACCACGCTTGCAAGTTCAAGGCTGTCCATGAATTTGGTCGCTTTTTCTCTGCCACCTTTTATTCCAAAAGAAACGACTCCGCATGAGCCATTTGGCATATATTTTTGAGCCAATTCATATTGAGGACTGCTCTTGAGATTAGGATAATTAACCCAAGCAATTCTCTCATCTTTTTCCAAAGTTTCAGCAATTGTCAAGGCGTTGCTACAATGTCTTTCCATTCTAAGCGCCAAAGTCTCAAGCCCTAAGTTTAGCAAAAATGCATTCATTGGAGCAGCTTGCGCTCCCAAGTCTCTCATCAAGTGGCATCTTGCTTTTGCGATATATGCGGCTTTTCCGAAATCTTTTGTATATACAATTCCGTGATAGCTCTCGTCTGGAGTTGTAAGTCCTGGGAACTTTTCATTTTTCCATTCAAAATTACCACTATCAACGATTGCACCACCAACTTGAACAGCATGTCCGTCCATGTATTTTGTGGTGGAGTGAACTATAATATCCGCTCCAAATTCAAAAGGTCTAAAATTAATTGGTGTTGGGAAAGTGTTGTCTACGATTAATGGAACATCATTTTTATGTGCAACTGTAGAGAATTTTTCGATATCTGTGATAACTAAAGAAGGGTTGCTGAGTGATTCAGCAAAAACTGCTTTTGTGTTTGGTTTGAATAACTCTTGAATTTCTTCTTTGGTTGCTTCAGGTGCAACAAAGCTTATTTCCACACCCATCTCTTGTATTGTTTTGAACAAAAGGTTGAAAGTTCCACCATAGATAGCACTGCAACTGATTAAGTGGTCGCCAGAATGGCAGATGTTCATGATGGAGATAAAAGTTGCTGATTGTCCGGAAGCTGTTAGCATTGCGCCAACTCCACCTTCTAAGTCTGCGATTTTTTGTTCAACAGCGTCTAGCGTTGGGTTTGAAATTCTGGTATATAAATGACCCGCTGCTTTTAAATCAAATAAGTCGCCCATGTGACTGGAACTATCAAATTTATATGTTGTGCTTTGTGCAATTGGCAACACTCTTGGGTCGCCGTTTTTTGGTTGATATCCTGAGTGGATACATTTTGTATCTGGTTTCATTTACAAACCTTCTTTCTGTTTTTTTTTGATAAGGCGACCGACCAGCGGTCGCCACCGATTTGTTGTGGAATAATCCAGTTTTAAGCTAGCCGGGTTCGGATTACATGAGCTCGGCTAGCAAAACCGAAATGATTTCAAATAATATCTAGTCTCTGTATTCTTCCATTAAATATGCTTCCAAGATGTCGCCTTGTTTGATATCGCTGAATTTTTCAAGAGTGATACCACATTCATAGCCTTCTGCAACTTCTTTCATGTCGTCTTTAAAACGTCTTAATGAAGAAATTTTATCATCTGCAACGATAATTCCGTCACGAACAATTCTTGCAAGTGCGTTTCTTTGGATTTTACCTTGTAGAACATATGAGCCCAAAACCATACCAACGTTTGTGATTTTGTATACTTCACGGCACTCTGATTTTCCAAGCATAACTTCTCTGAATTTAGGAGCAAGCATGCCTTTCATAGAGCTTTGGATTTCTTCGATGCAGTCGTATATAATTCTATACATTCTCATGTCAACGCCGTCACGTTTCGCACTTTCTTCTGCTAGTGGGTCGGGACGAACGTTAAATCCAACGATGATTGCGTTTGAGGCATTAGCTAGCATAACATCGCTTTCGCTAACTGCACCAACTGCGCCGTGTATAACATTAACTCTAACTTCTTCGTTTGCAAGTTTTTGCAACGATTGTCTAACAGCTTCAACCGAACCTTGAACGTCTGCTTTAACGATGACTTTAAGTTCTTTCATTTCACCGTCTTTCATTTGGTCAAACAGATTATCAAGAGTAACTTTTGTTTGAGCGTTGAACAATTCTTCTTTTTCTTTTGTGACTCTTTGCTCTACTAATTCACGAGCAAGTCTTTCGTCTGAAACAGCATTGAAAATGTCTCCGCCTGTTGGAACTTCGTTTAATCCTGTGATTTCAACAGGAACTGAAGGACCTGCACTCTCAACTTTTTCGCCTTTATCATTCATCATCGCGCGAACTCTACCAACTGTAGTTCCAGCAACAATTATATCGCCGATTCGGAGTGTTCCGTTTTGAACCAACATAGTAGCGATAGGACCTCTACCTTTGTCAAGTCTTGCTTCGATAACAGTACCTTTTGCAGAACGGTCTGGGTTAGCTGTTAATTCTTTCATGTCTGCTGTTAAAAGAATCATTTCCATAAGTTCGGGAATACCTTTTTTTGTCAAAGCAGAAAGAGGTATACAAGGAACGTCGCCACCCCAATCTTCAGGAACAAGCTCGTATTCTGTAAGCTGTTGTAAAACTCTGTCAGGGTTAGCTTCTGGTTTATCCATTTTATTTACAGCTACGATGATTGAAACTCCAGCAGCTTTTGCATGGTTGATAGCTTCAATTGTTTGTGGCATAATTCCGTCGTCAGCTGCAACAACTAAAACTGCAATGTCAGTAACTTGTGCGCCTCTTGCTCTCATTGTTGTGAAAGCAGCATGGCCAGGTGTGTCCAAGAATGTAATAACATTTCCGTCGAAATCTACACTGTATGCACCGATGTGTTGAGTAATTCCACCTGCTTCAACCGCTGTAACTTCGCTGTCACGAATAGCGTCAAGCAATGATGTTTTACCGTGGTCAACGTGACCCATAACAACAACTACAGGTGCTCTTGGTTTGAGGTTATCTGTATCATCTTCGCTGTCGTCGATAATTCTTTCTTCAATTGTAACAACAACTTCTTTTTCAACTTTTGCGTGGAATTCATCTGCAATGAGTTCAGCTGTGTCAAAGTCGATAATGTCGTTGATTGAAGCAAAAGTGCCCATCATCATAAGTTTTTTAATAACTTCTGCAGAAGTAGCTTTTAGTCTTAAAGCGAATTCGCCAACAGTAATCTCGTCAGGAATTGTAATTGTAATTGCTTTTGCTTTTCTCTCTTGAGCAATTCTTTGCAATCTTTCGCTCTCTGTCTCTCTTTTGCCTTGTCTTTTATTTTTTTGACCTCTTTTTTGGTTGATTTTTTGCTTAGAGGCAACTGTGTCGTTTTTAACTTTGTCAAACGCCAAATTGTCATATTTTTCATTGTATTTTTCAATATTAACATTTGATGTTCTTGTGTCAACAACTCTTCTTTTTACAGCAACGTCTGCGTTATCGCCAGTGGTAACAACTGTTTTTAAATCTATTGGCTTAGATTGAACTACAGGTTGAGCTGGTTTGGTTTCTGTAGGTTTTGGATGTTGCTTTGGTTTTGGTTGTTGTTTTGGCGGGTTTTGAAATCTATTATTAAAATCAGCCTTGTTTCTGTTGTTGTTATTTGGGAAATCTTTTTTCGCTGGTTGTGCAGGTCTTTGAGGAGACTGTGCAGAAACCGCTGGTTTTTGTGCTGAAGTTGCTGGTGTAACTGGTTTTTGTGGCGCAGGTGCTGCAGGTTTTGGTGTTACTGCAGCAGGTGCTACAGGTTTTGCAACAACAGGTTTTGGCGCACTTTCTTTTTTCTCTATTGGTTTCTTTTCTTCTGTTTTTGGTTTTTCTTGAACAGGTTTTGCTTCTGTTTTAACAGGCTCAGGCTTAGCTTCGCTTTTTGCTGAGTTAAAATACTCGCTGAAATTCTTAACACTGTTATTTTGTGTAAAAACCTCAAAAACTACATTAAGCTCATCTTCCTCTAAAGCGGTCATATGTTTTTTTGGTTCTTTTGTATATTGATTTACTATATCCAGTACGTCTTTGTTTTGCAAATTTAAGTCTTTTGCAACTTCATGTACTCTGTATTTTATCATGTAATCTTCCTTTCATCAGTTGACACTATACTCTTTATTCCTTGTGCGAAATTCTCGTCGGTTATCGCTACCACTCCTGCTTTTTTTCCGATTCCGGCAGTGATTTCTTCTATATCACATGGTAGTTCAAACAAACTAATTCCAAATTTATCTGCTTCAAATTTAACGTTCTTTTTGGTTTTTGGAGACATATCACAGGCGATTAACAAGAGTTTAGCTTTTTCTTCCTTTATTGAACCGACCACTGCGTCATATCCGAAAACAAGTTTCCCCGCTCTTCTTGCAAGACCTAATAAGGATACTATTTTATTCACTTATTTCCTCCTGCAATCTGTCATATATTTCTTGTGAAATTTTTATTGAAAAAGTTCTCTCGAGGGATTTAATTTTTTTCGCTTTTTTAAAACACTCAAGATTTTTACAAATATATGCGCCTCGCCCTGATTTTTTGCCAGTCAAATCAACACTGATTTCTCCGCCGACTGTCTCACCGTTTTCGTCCTCTTTAACAGGAGCTCGAACTATTCTGACAAGTTCTTTTTTCTCTTTCATTTCTCTGCAACCCAAACACATTCGAAGGGGAACTTTTTTTGTTTTCATTAAAACCTCTCTTACTCCTCTCCAAAGAAGCCACTTTCAGGTTTGATATCAATTTTATAACCTGTAAGTTTTGCGGCAAGTCTTGCGTTTTGACCTTTGTTGCCAATTGCAAGAGAAAGTTGGTTGTCGGGGACGGTCACTCTGCATGTTCTGCTAATTTCATTTTCCTCTGTTATAACTGAAATTACATTAGCAGGGGATAATGCAGCTGAAATAAATTTTACAGGATCTTCACTGTATACAATTATGTCAATTTTCTCGCCGCCTAGTTCTTCAACAACGGTGGCTACTCTAACGCCTTTGTTACCGATACATGCGCCAACAGCGTCAACATCAGGGTTGTGGCTGATAACTGCCAATTTTGTCCTTGAGCCTGCTTCTCTTGAAACAGCTTTGATTTCAACTATTCCCTCGAAAATTTCGGGAACTTCTTTCTCAAACAGTCTTTTTACAAAGTCAGGGTGAGTTCTTGAAATTATTGCCTTTGGTCCTTTTTCGGTTTCACGGACTTCTACAATATAAACTTTAACATAGTCGCCCTCTTTTACATTCTCTGTGCCGACTTGCTCGTTTCTAGGTAAAACTGCTTCTGCTTTACCGATTTTTAAGGTGATTGCACCACTTTTTGGGTCAATTCTTTCAACAAGACCACTGACAAGTTCTTGATGTCTTTTTCTGAATTCGTCCATCATTTGGCCTCTTTCGCTGTCTCTGATGCCTTGTCTGATGATGTTTCTTGCAGTTTGTGCCGCAACACGACCAAATTGTTTTGTGTCAAGTTTTATTCTGACAAATCCGCCTAATTCAACTTTTTTGTCAATTTCTTTCGCGTTCGTAATGTACATTTCTCTGTTTTGGTCTAATACTTCTTCTACAACTTCTTTTTTCAAATAAACTTCAAATTTGTTTTTATCAGGTACTAATTCAATGTCAACATTATCATTTCCGTAGTTGTTTTTACAAGCTGTTACTATAGCTTTTGTGATTTTATCTAGCATAAAATCTGTTGGAATACCCTTTTCTTTTTCAAGCATCTCCAATGCTAAAAAAAACTCTTTATTCATTTTCTAAATCAAACCTTTCATCATAAATCTTAAATTATATATCGTCAATCACATTAATACTTACACATTCTTTTTTGGTGAATGTAACTGTTGTATCTTCTTCTATTATAACTTCAAAATCACCATTTTCAAAAACATCAATCAACACGCCTTCAATTTCTCTGCTTCCGTTTTCTAAAGGCCTTATCAACTTAACTTTAACAGGGCTTTCTAAAAAAGCTTCAAAATGTTCTTTTTTTGTCAATTTTCTGTTTAATCCACAAGACGAAACTTCAAAAGTGTATTCTTGCGAAATTGGATTTTCTGCATCTAATATTGGGTTAACTGCATGGGTTACATTTACACAGTCTTCTATGTTAATACCGCCCTCTTTATCAATGAAAATTCTCAAGAACCAAACAGTTCCCTCTTTGACAAAATTAACGTCCCACAAAGTAAGACCCAGTTCTTCGCAAATTGGAGTAGCAATCTCTTTAATGTAATCGACTGTACTCATACCTTTTTTTCTTTCTGACATAAACCGTCCTTTCTGAAATACACTGCTGATTTGTTAATGTCTGTTAATTTTAGTGTGCATAAAACTAAACGAAAGAGTGGGAATTTCCCACTCTTTCATCGTCCACACTATTCTACTTTTGTATTATACCATATAGTATTGAAATATGCAAGTGTTTTCTACTTTTTTTATTCTGTTTGTTTTCCAATCAAATGCGCTACTAATTTTAGTATCTTTTCTTTGTCTGCAATTTCTCTTTCGGAGACATCGGTTAAGATAATCAATCCAACAGGGTCGCCCTCACTGCTAATCAAGCATGTCAGGCTTGCAGTTTTGTCACAAGTATCGGTTAAAGGCATTGCTTCAGTGGACACATTTAGTTTGCGCTGAGAACAAAAAAGCCTTAGTTTTTCAGAAATGTTTTTGTTGATACACTCTTTTTTTGGCATTCCGCATACTGTCAAAACTTTGTCTGTGTCAGTAATAACACACCCACAAGATAGAGAATTGCTCAGAACTTGTGCGTAAATCTCTGCGAGATTTGACATCTCGCCAACAGGTGAATACTTCTTAAAAATGACGTTTCCTTCTGAATCGGTGAATATTTCCAGTGGACTGCCCTCATGTATTTTTAGCGTTTTCCTTATTTCTTTTGGAATGACAATTCTACCTAAATCGTCAATCCGTCTAACTATGCCGGTTGCTTTCATTGTTTCTCCATTCCGCCGTTTTCGTTCGGCACAAATTTATTTTTCATTTGGGAAATACCTAATGTACGCTCCAAACTGGTTGAGTTTTCTTGACTATTTTTTGCTTATATTTGAAGAATATACCACTTTTTTTCTATTTTAGTTAATTTTTAAATATGAAAATTTGATGTCATTGAATGTCATGTGACATCCAATATATAATGTAATTGTAGAAGTTTAGCCTGACCGAGTAATATCGGTCAGCTAGCGCTTTGAAATATACGAGAAAAAGGAGTATTCAAATGAATGCACAAACTGTTGGAACGAGTTATGTTGTGGGCAATGTCAATTACAACGGAATATATACAGGCGAGTTGAGGGTAACTCCACTGAGTATTGATGTTACAGATAATAGCTCGACGATTAGAATAGATTGGGTATACAAGAAAAATCAAAGCGACCCATACGGAGCTTATAACTACAATAGCTCAAGCGTAACTCTGTTTGTGAATGGAGAAAGCTATAGTGGTAATGCAGATTTTGATTTAAGAAGTTCATCTGTCGGTGTTGCAGATGTGATATATACAAAAACAGTGACAATAGAACATGAAACTGACGGAAGTAAAAACATAACAATTGGAGGAACTCATTACACAGGAATTAGCTGGGGAAACAAAACGGTTAACAACCAAACTGTTTCACTTCCTGACGTTCCAAGAAGTTCAAGTTTTGCTTTTTCAAAATCTACTGCATACATGAACAATTCTGATACTATCGTAATAGGTATCACTCGTGCATCTTCGGTTTTTACACACAAACTCGTGTATCAATGTGGAAACTACAAGAATGAATATACAAAAGTAGGAACTAGTCACACGTTTAAGCCTCCTTTTGAATGGAACAACGCTGTTACAAATTCAGTTAGTGCAATTGCAACACTGACATTGACTACATATAATGGAAATATGCAAATTGGATTGCCGATTACGAAGAATTTTACTGTTATTGTGCCTGCGGGTTTAACCCCTTCTATAGGAAGCTTTACTGCTTCAAGGTTGGATAATGACGTTCCAGCTGACTGGGGAGTTTATGTGAAAGGGAAATCGGGAGTTAGATTAAGCATTGTTAGTCCTAGTGGAGTGTATGGTTCGAGAATAATTGCATATAACATTTCGTCAGCAAATTACTCGGCGACTTCGCAAACTGCTGTAATAACGAGTTTGAATTACAGTGGAGTAAACTCGTTTACAGCGACTATAACGGACAGTCGTGGAAGGACTAACACAAAAACTTTAAGCTTTAATGTGCATGACTATTATTCTCCTTCGATTTTATCGTCAACTCAAGTGTATAGGTCGAACTCAAGTGGGGTAGAAGATAATAATGGTTCACATGTAACGGTAAAACCCAATTGTGCATATAGTGGTATTGAGGGGAATAACGCAGTTAGCATTAAAGTGAATGGTATGACTGTCAATAATCAAGGCACGCTAATCATCCCTAATGTAAGCCCTGACAATTCTTATGAAGTCAGTATAGTTGCAACAGATGAGTTATCGTCAAATCAAAGAACATACACAGTTGCGAGTTCTTTTTCGATTATTGACCTAAAACACAATGGTAAAGGAATTGCCTTTGGTGGTTCAGCGGAAATAGATAGTATAGTTGAGATAAAAGGTGGGTGGAAGCTGGTTACCAACTCATTAGAGGTAGAGGGTGTTGAGTATGGAAATTGGACTCCCATCAGTCATAATAACTCTTTTGTTATAAATTCAGTTAGCTATGCAAATTATGTGAAAATCGGCAAATTGGTGCATATAAACGCACTTATTAACATTTCTCCAAAAGCAAGTAATTTGAGAATAGATGTGGGTGGATTGCCGTTTATGCCTAGTATCTACTATCAACTGATATCACTTGTGTATTCGGGTAGAAAAAATGATAGAGTGCTACACACATATGGGAAATTAATCAATTCTTATATTGCTGCTTATTGCTATTATAACTACGATACTTACAGTGGTGAATCCGGTTTTGCAGCGAGCATGGCGCAAGACCCAAAAACAAACATCGCCTTAACTGTTTCTGGTGTGTATACATGTAGTTAATGAAGAAAGGACGTTAATAAAAATGAATATGAAATATGAGATTGATATGCTAACAGATGAAAGTGTATCTATTAAAACAATGAAAACAACTGTTGTTGATTCGGTTGAATATGTGATAGGTGAGGTTCACAGAAAAGCATATGATAAATCAGAGGGGTGGAAAGAAATGCTTCAAAAAGAGATTCCCGAGCCTTGTCTTTCTGCTATTTTGGTTAGATGGGAAACAGGGGATAGAGTAGCTTTGAGCACTAGCGAAGTAGCAGAGGAAGAAGATTTGTTGCTTGCGCTACCAACTAAACATTTTTTGCCGTTTAATAACAATTCACATACATATTTAGTCGGCGATATGTTTTTACATTTTGGGATTAAATATAAAGTTGTTAAAGAGATTATCACAAACGAAAATGTCCGTCCTGAAACTGTTGGCGCAAGGGAATGGTTCATGCCGTATCAGGGAAATTATCGAGTGAGATGGGCGTACAAAGAGCCAATAAAACAAGGTTATACTCGAGAATATGAAGGTAAATGGTATATCGCAAAAAACAATATTTCAAGCGACAACAACACAAGTGTTCCAGCGAATTCTTCTGATTTATGGGTGTTAGAAGTATAGCCACTAGGAACAAATACTAACCCGTTTTTAAAGCGAAGTGTGGGTTTCTAAGTGCACAAAATGCTTTTGCAATACCAAGAAGTATTACTGCAACCCTTTTGTCAGAAAACTGGTTTGTATTATATCGTGCAAGGAATTTTGCGTCATCAAATTTATAGTGCCGAAGTATATCGGCGGAATGGAGTGTCATTATGAGCAGGGTGTTGAAAAAATACGAGAACTTAGTAACAAATAGATACGGAAATGGTCATGGGGGAATTGATGTTGTGGGCGAGGGGTACGCACTTGATAGTATTATCGCCCACAGCGATGGAACAGTGGTTTGGTGCCAATCGGGTATACCAAACGATAAAGGCTCGGGTGGAAACAGATCATACGGAAATGCGGTGAAACTTAGACACGAAAATGGATATTATACTCTTTATGCGCATATGCAGTATATTGATGTGCGAAATGGTCAAAAAGTGAACTGCGGAGACAAAATTGGTTTCATGGGGGACACAGGAAACAGCTATGGAGCGCATTTGCATTTCGAAGTGCGAAACACTTCTGATTATAGAGTTGACCCTGCACAGTATATAGACAACGATTTGCCGAACCTTCAACAAGAAGATGACGACAAAAGTT
Organism: uncultured Eubacteriales bacterium; assembly: GCA_964368155.1. Lineage (GTDB taxonomy): Bacteria > Bacillota > Clostridia > Oscillospirales > Acutalibacteraceae > SIG603. The sequence goes on from CAYJBU010000004.1 coordinate 40,384, forward strand.
ACGATGTATATGTTGTCCAAAGTGGAGATACTCTATATGCGATTGCCCAAGATTTTGATACTACAATAGATGAATTAGTGCGATTAAATGGAATTGAGAATCCGAATTTAATCTTTGTAGGGCAAGAACTTAAAGTCAGGGAAGATAAAGAAGAAAAATACGAAACAGGGAAATACAAAGTAGTAGCAGAAGTTCTTAATGTAAGAACCGGAGCAGGAACAAACTACAGGGCACTTAATTTTGCTGAGCTTACCGAAAATGCACAGGAGCAAAACTTAAAGCTTTGCGGCTGGAAATGTAATGGTTTTGCAAAAGGTTTGATTTGCGATATTACTGAAATATCGGAAGACAAATGCTGGGGCAAAACTTTTAGTGGATGGGTGTGTCTAGATTACTGCGTGAAGCAATAAACATTCTAAAATGGATTTTGTAACCTTAGCCTTGAAAACATCGCTATGTAAATATAAAAATAAAACAAGAAAGGAAAGTGTTTATGGGTAGTATTTGGTTGAAATCAGCATTGGTAAGAGCAACAAAGACAGTTGCGCAAACTGCCATTGCATTAATTGGAACAACAGCACTATTAACAGAAGTAGATTGGGTTGTGGTTGGTAGCACTGCTGCGCTTGCAGGAGTCATGTCGATATTAACATCTGTTATGGGATTACCGGAAGTAGATAAGGAAGAAACTATAAGCGCACTTAAAAATTCAGAATAATATACAGTCGTAACACCGACGGATTGGGGGGGTATTATGCCTGAATGGCTAGAAGCATGGCTAGTCCCGTTTGTAGTAATTGCTACAATTGGAGCTGCTGTAACAGCTTTAAAATTTTGGCTTACACCTTTGTTTAAGATGAAAAAAGAAATAGATGAGTCGAGAAACAAATTGAGTTTGCTTGAAGGTAGAGTGGATAAAGATTATAAGGCAAGGCTTAGAAACGAAAATTTACAAAAAGCTCAAGCAAAAGCACTTATTGCACTTTTAAACAATTGCATAGCAGAGGAAAGTGCAGAGAGTATGAAAACTGTTAGAGATCAATTGCAGTATTCGCTGTTGGAATACATCTAACACAAAATTATGATATTATCATCTGTATTTTCGCCTGTGGTGAAAATACAGATGGCATTAATTAAATAACTTAAGTAAGATGAAAAATGGCTGTCGCAAATGGTAAAAATCATTTGCGACAGCCATTTTTTTGCTATAACTGATTATTCCTCTGTTTCAAAGAGATATCGGTAGTAGTCGTTGTCTAAAATCGCCGCCGACATTGAGAACTGTTGAGCTACATATTCAGACATTTCGCTCACTTCTTCATTTGTGACAGTAGCATCTCTTAACAAGGTCACAACTCCATCGTTTGAATTAAATTGGTAATCCTCTGTGATAAAACTCTTGTCTGCAAACATAACCAAAGGTTCGCTGTCAGAAAAAATATCTTGACCTATCATAAGCCTTGAGTCATATTCTAACCCAAACAGGTTTGAAAGAGTCGGAGTAATATCCAAACTAGATGCCACTTTATCGACTTCAATCGGTTCTTCTATTTCACTGTTCCAAATGAAGAATGAGTTTTCATACAATTCGAAAGTTTCCTCTAACGACTCAACACCACGAAGTTCGGCATAATAGTCGTGCGACATTCCATATGGATAGTGGTCTGAACTCAAGGTGATAACCGTGTTTTCGAGTTGTCCGTTTTCTTCTAAAGTTACAATTAATTCAGTCAGTGCATATTCAAGTTCCAAATTCCCTGCAATATATGCCTTTACTGTGTCGGAATATGGCAAGTGTTCAACGGCTTCTCTGTTCTTTGCCGCCATCGCATTTCCATAGAAATTATGCTCCAAGTGTCCGCTCATCGTCAAATAATAGACGTGGAAATTTTCCAAATCCATATAATAATCAACAGAGGCATCAATCAATTCAAGGTCGGACTCCGGCCACTGATTTGTGATGTCCAAACCATTCCATTTTGCAATGAATTCATAGCCCATATTCGGGTGAGATTTATCCCTGTTATAGTATGTGTAGTCGTGGTTGTGGAAAGCAAAACTCTCGTATCCCAGTGAATTAAATTGATTTCCAAAAGCAAAAGGCATATAATTTTCGGCTGTTCTTGTATAACTCCAAACCCCACTTTTGGGAAGAAGTCCTGTCGTGGAAACATATTCCCCGTCAGAGGTGCTAACACCCCAAATAGGTGTGTAGAAATTAGTGAAGTTAATCCCCTCCGACTGCATTTTATATAGAGTAGGGGTCAATTCGGGGTCGATGAAATAAGGGGAAAACGTTTCTCCTATTACCATTATCAGATTTTTCCCCTCAAACATTCCCGTGTATTCATTTTGCGAAGTTGGTTCTTTATTGGAAAAATATTTATTCATAGAAAGCAAGGTTTCATCTGCTTCTTCCATGTTAAATTCAATGTCCATCACATTGTCGCCATATACAATAGGAGTTGGAGATGGCGAAGGAGCGGCAGTAGGTTTTGGTGTTATGCTAGGTTTTGGCGACGGACTAGGAGTGACAATAGTCACCTGTGTGTCCCCTGAAAATTCTTGTGCACCGACAATAGAATATTTCAAATCTAATGCCATCGAAACAGGAACACCGAAAACTCTTACTGCACTGAGTGGAACAAATTCGTTTAACATTAAGTATCGAGGACTGTTGAGCCCTTGCGTAAACAAAGTTGGAAACATAATACTCATCGTTAAAGTTACAATAAATGCTCCTGAAATTATAATCGTTTTTTTACTGTCATACTCAATTTTGAAAAACCTTTTTCGATAGAATGTGAAAAGACAAACAATTTGTAATACAAACAGAATATAAGAAAACCAAAATTCACCCAAAGCGTTAATTGCAACATCAGCAAATGCCATTGCATCGCCTGCGCCTGCAAGTGACGATAAATAGTAAGTCGTTCCAAAAATACTGAAATATATCAGCTGGGAAATATAAATCACACTTACTAGACAAGTCAGCACAGACTGAATTATAAAATTTACTTTTTTGTTTTTGGAAATTGAACCCGAAAGCAACAATAGCAAGCCTATGTTCCCAGTGAAAATAAATTTAAAAAATCCAAATTCCGTGCCAATACTTACTGAAAAAATGATTTCACAAATCAGTGAATATGCTATGATAAACACATAAAACAATGCGTCAAAAATCATTTTATCTCTTTTTGTTTCTACTTTTTTCGCTAAATATTTCATTTCATTCCCCAATCATCTCATTTTCTTTGATTTAAATTTAGGTGCTAAGAAGCAGTGTTCTTATGTTGGTCAAAATCTGAAGGGGTTGTAGCACTAAGAAATATTTTGGTCATTATACATGATGTTATTGGATATAGCAATGGCTCTGAACTTGTCGAAATACAGAGTTGTCCTTTAATCACGGCAAGAGCAGAGCCTTAAAAAATCTATCGTAATGTTTATGTTATACTTCTTTAATGCGGAAGCCCCTTTGTTTTGGTAAATAATATTTTTGATTTAGTTTCCGGTGCTTACAATAACAGGGATTGAAGAACCATATTCCACTTCTTGATAGCTGTTGAAATCTCCACCATACCAAAGAACATTTCCTTTAGGGATATCTTTGCTATAGGATTCTTCAATGATAATGACTAGACCCTCTGCCAGCAATAATTCTTCGGCATCTTCAAAAGGCATTCCGTTTATATTTGGAAGTCGCCTTATTTTCGGCCCAAGACTAACTTTGACTGATACAACGGAGTCCATTTCAACAAAACTCCCACCCTCAGGTTCGCTGCTGATTATTTTTCCTTGAGCAACTTCTTCGTCCAAAACCTCTTCAACTTCTAAAGTGAATTTATATGAAGGGTCATTTTCTAGTCTGTCTGCCCAGTCGATATAATATGAGTCTTCCAGTTCAGGCAACTTAATCAAAGCTGAACTTTTATTTTCATCGGAATAAAAGAAATCAAAAAATCCTTCAAAAGAGATTTCTCCATTCTCCATCATGGTAATTCCCATTCTTCCAATAAAGAATATGGAAATGACAAACGAAAGGATTAGCCACAAAACAGGCGGAATTGTTTTTTGAACTCCATCGCCTTTGTATTTTGGTACTTGGCTGACTATGGCTTTTTGTTTGCCTTTTTCTGCGATATAACCCTCTTCGAAAAACTCGCGCTCAAACAGTTCGATATGAGAAGTTCTGTTCTCTGCTTGTACTTGCATTGCGCCCGATAATGCTTTGATTGCATTTTGAGGTAAAACTGCAAGAACTTCTTTGTCTATCATCAATTTTGGATTATAGTGTCTTTTTTGTGCACTCGAAGGAATTTCACCCGAGAGAGCATAGAAAATTACACTGGCTAATGAATAAATATCAGTTCTGGAACTACATGTTAAGCCCGATATGTATTGTTCGTATGCAGAAAAACCGTCTTTAAGGTTTGCTTCGTAAATGTTATCCCCAGTTCTTCTTAAAAATTTTGTAGAAAAATCGCTTAGTCTCAACTTATTATCACTGCAATATCTGATTGAGTTTATATTAATGCCCAAATGACTAAATCCTGCACTGTGCATTTTATCTAAAATATTGGTGATAGGCAAGAACAACTCTCTCACTTCATCGTATGTGATTTTTCCTCCACTATCGTTGACAAACTGCGCGAAAGATACACTTTCAATATGTTTGTAAACGATGTAAAAAGTTGAATTTTCATTAAGTATTTCAATGACAGGAATAACACCTTCTCGGTTTTTTAATCCTAAAAGAAAGTTTGCAAAGCTTAGGAATTTTGAACGCAAGCGATGAACTACATTGTCGCCTTCTTGTATGGGAACGACATGGTTTTCTTCTCTTTTAACATATTGAATTGGGAAAAGTTCTTGTATTTCTACTATTTCATTTTTATTTTCGTCAAAAGCTAAATAATTAAAGCTCTCGGCATTTGACGATTTTACTCTACCGACTAAATACCTGTTATTTAGCTTGCTGCGTGTAGGCAGTGCTCCCAAAACATTTTCTGAGGTGTTAGGGTATTCGCAATGGGGACAGATAAACTCGGTTTTTGTTTCGTCTTCTATATCATTTGGTTTAAAGCAATTTGCACATAGTAAAGTAAGCGCCATTAATAATTCCTCTCGTTTGACCTAGGCTTTGGTTTGATTTTATTTATTAATCTATAGCTAAACTTTTTAGTATAAAAAAAGATAAAATGCTATATCTGCCATTGTATCACATTAACAATAAAATAACAAGCTAATTAATAAAACATTAATTTTTATTTTTGCAGAATAATTTACATAAAAGATTAGAAATTTTTACATTACACACAAAAATAGTGCCGACATCTGTTTTGTTAGAAGTGCAACAGATATCGGCATGTTTTTTGTTTATTATTATTTCAAGAAAATTTCGATTACTGGAATCGTAACAGGAGGTTTTACCACCGGTAATGTGATAACCAAGAGGTCGTCAGACTCTGTTCTAGCTTCGCTGAAGTGGCCTACTGTTTTCTCTTGGAATAGTAATTCGCTTGCGTCATGTAAAAATTGAACGTAATCAACTTTTCCAGCAAATCCATGAAGCTCTAAGAATGAAAATGGGTATTCAAATAAATGAATGTACAGTCTTTTTCCATCTTCGCTTTGAGTGAATTTGCATCCATTTGGAACAGGAAGAGAAGAGTCAGCCATTGTGCAGTTGTAGATTGAACGGCTGTTATATTTCATCCAGTCGGCATAAACTGCAAGTGCATCTTCTGCGCGCTTGTCCAAATATCCTCTAGCTGTAGGTCCGACATTCATCAAAAGATTTCCGCCGATACAAACTGTGTTGACAAGCATTTGAATTAGCATTTCGGGAGATTTCCATGTCATTTCATCTCTGAAATAGCCCCATGAGCCTGAGAAAGTTTGGCAAGCTTCCCATGTAACTAACTCGCCTGTTTCTTTATGTTTAACCCATTGTAATGGTTGATATTGCTCTGGAGTCCATAAATCTTGTTCTAGCTCTGTTCTGTTGTCAATGATTATGTGTGGTTGCAAGTCACGGGCAGTTTTGATGAGCTTTTCAGCTTCCCAGTCGTCTTTTCCCTTGCCCTTCATCCACGGTTTTGTTACATCGGTGTTGTTCGCATATGAAAAATCAAACCACAAGATATCAATTTTTCCGTAATTGCTAAGTAGCTCGGTAACCTGATTTCTCATATATTCTGCGTATTTGCTGACATCTCTTCCACGGCTTTGCTCTTCTGCATCGTCGTCGTCACGTCTTGGGTGCAAATTATCTATTGGGAACTCTGGGTGATGCCAGTCAATCAAGGAGTAGTAAAATCCGACACGAAGCCCCTCTGCTCTGAATGCCTCAACATATTCTTTTACAAGGTCTCTTCCGGCTTTTGTGTTTGTGCTGTTGTAATCTGTGAATTTTGTGTCAAACAAGCAAAATCCGTCGTGATGTTTTGTTGTTAAAACAACATATTTCATTCCAGCTTTTTTAGCTTGTCTTGCCCATTCTCTTGGGTCGTACAAATCAGGATCGAAATATTTAAAGTATTGCTCGTATTTTTCTTCGCTGATTTTTTCTCTTGTTTTTACCCATTCGTGTCTTGCAGGCAATGCATAGATACCCCAATGTATGAACATTCCAAATCTGTCTTGGCGAAACCACTCTGTGTCGCCCGGTGTTTTTCTGATTTTGTAATTCAATGTAAACTCCATCCTTCCAAAAGTTAAATTATATGCCTTTGCATATGCATAAAGTGTACTCTTGTTTGGTCTAAAAGTCAACATAAATTTTGTTAATACGGTATAAAATTTTGTTAAACCTAATGTTGTGGTAAATTCATGTTTTTCTCTAGTAAAATTCGGAAAGAGAATGATTCTGACCGATATAAATAAAGCCTAGGGGTTGTCGCATTAAAGACATAATGCACAAATGATATGGCAGATTTGTAGGGCAAGGGC
>CAYJBU010000005.1:0-41744 GCA_964368155.1 uncultured Eubacteriales bacterium
ATTATCACATTCCTCCCTTTTTGTCAACCCTTTTTTTGCCTTTTTTCGCTTTTTTATTTTAAGTTGCTTTTTTCTGTATATATATTAGTATACAGTTGAAATTTCTCTTAATTTGTGCTAAAATTTCTACATTAATAGAAATGGAGTGTCGAATTATGCCGATTAGAATTGACGCAGATTTACCAGCAACCGAAATTCTTGACTCTGAAAACATATTTGTCATGACTTTAGAACGTGGTAATTTACAAGATATTAGACCGTTGAAGATTCTTATCTTGAATTTAATGCCTACAAAAATAGAAACTGAAACGCAACTACTTAGATTACTAAGCAACTCTCCTTTGCAAATTGATGTTGAATTTTTGCATATGGCAACACACCGAAGCAAAAACACAAGTCAAACCCATCTCAACACTTTCTATAAAACATTTGATGAGATTAAGCATCTAAAGTATGACGGAATGATTATAACAGGTGCGCCTGTTGAAAATCTTCCATTTGAAAAAGTCGATTATTGGGAAGAGATGAAAGAAATAATGAATTGGTCTCTTTCTAATGTATACTCTACCATGCATATTTGTTGGGGCGCACAAGCCGGACTTTATTTCCATCATGGAATTGACAAGTTTCCTTTAGAGGAAAAGTTGAGTGGTATTTTCCACCACACTGTTTTAAATCCGTTTCACCCTTTAATGAGGGGGTTTGATGACAATTATTTTGCTCCTCACTCTAGGTATACAGGTAACAGCATTGAAGAAATCAAGAAGAATGATAATTTGATTTTACTATCGATTTCCGATATCGCGGGTCTTCACATGGTCGCTTCTAAAAGCGGAAGACAGTTTTTTGTGACCGGTCACGCTGAGTATGACAGAGAAACTCTTTCACGCGAATACTTTAGAGATGTGAACAAAGGGCTTAACCCAAAAGTTCCCTATAATTATTTCCCTGACGATGATGACACCAAAACTCCACCATTTACTTGGAGAAGCAACGGGCATTTACTTATTTCGAATTGGATGAATTACTATGTATATCAACAAACTCCATTCGATTTAAAAGATTTAAAGTCTTGGGAGATTAAAGAGTAATCTTTCTTTTTATATACTTATTTAAAACATTACCAATAATATGATAGAACGGAGCATTATCACATGAATTATGATTCAGTTATTTTTGATTTAGACGGAACTCTTTGGAATTCAACAAAACAAATTCATCTGGCGTGGCAAAGAATATTTGACAAGCACGGACTTCCAAAAACATCTTACGAGGAAATCATGTCTGTAATGGGTTTGTCAGATATCATTTTAATCCAAACACTTTTCCCTCATTTGAACGACGAAGAAGCACTTGAGTTATTTAATGAATGTACAGTTTCAGAGTTTGAGTATCTAAGAGAGGTTAACGGAGTTCCTTATGAGGGAATTTTTGAATTGCTTGAAACACTTTCAAAAAAACTTCCTCTTTGTATTGTTAGCAATTGCGACAGCGGTTACATCGAAATTTATATGGAAACGATGGGCACAAGAAAATTCATAACAGATTTCCTTTCCTTTGGCGACACAGGTAGGCCAAAATCCGAGAACATTAAAACTGTAGTCGAAAGAAATGGTTTTAAAAATCCTGTTTATGTGGGGGATACTCAGTGGGACATGGATTCAGCGACAAGCGCAGGCGTTCCTTTTATTTATGCGACATACGGATTTGGAGATTTCGAGTGTGATTTTCCTAGAATTGAAAAGCCACTTGATTTGATTAAGATACTATAGAATAAGAAAACAAAAAAACGGGTCGGTGCAATGCATCAACCCGTTTTCACTTTTAATTTTATTGTTTTCTTACTTTTGAACACACTTCTTTAAAAAAATAGTAAATCACTGTTGATAAAATCACGCCAACCGAATTTAGAATAATATCATTTATATCAAAATTTCGTCCAAAAATCGGCTGAATAAACTCTATTGTTATTGAAGTAGCAACTCCTAACAGCACGTTTTTACGCCATGAGCTTTCGCTTGAGAACATTGGGTATAGAATTCCAAAGGGTATAAACATAAGAATATTCCCCAAATGCTCTGAATTGAAATCAATAAAAAAATCAGGAACAAAATCAAATTGCCAATTTAATTGAATAATATTATAATTTATTAGATTTCCATAAAACAGGTAACTATAAACATCACTAATCACACCCATAAAAAGAGTAAGACACAGCACACCAGTGATGTAACAGACAAATAGTGATTTAAGAATTAATTTTTTATCTAATCTTTCTTTAAGTATTATCCTCTTAAATACTATATATATTAAATCTACTATCACCATGATAATAGTAATCTGCAAAAAGTATCCTATATATGTATCAAAAAAGAAGTATTGAAAAGTCATATTATCGGGAAAATACATTTTCTTCTCCTAAGCCTGACCGACTGTTATATCCCAATTCCGAGTTCTTCCATTTTGTTTTTTAGCTTAATGAAATCTTCAAAAGCTGCAGGTTTGTTGTTTGGGTTTCTCAAAATCGCTGCTGGGTGCAACATGGCCATCACCAGTCTGCCATCTTTCTCGAAAAAAATTCCGTGCTCCTTCATAATTTTTATGTCGCTCTTAATTCTTTTCATCGCAGAAATTCGTCCCAAGCACACAATAATTTTCGGGTCGATTAACTCAATTTGATTTTCTAGCCAGTTCGCGCAAGCTTCTTGCTCTTTCGGCAACGGGTCGCGATTTTTGGGAGGTCGGCATTTCACAGAATTTGCGATATAGATATTTTTATCTCTGCTCAAGTCGACGGCAGTTAGCATTTTGTCAAGCAATTGCCCACCTCTGCCTACAAAAGGCTCACCCTTTAAATCTTCGTTTTCTCCAGGTGCTTCTCCAATAAACAAAACTTTTGCATTTTCACAGCCTACTCCAAAAACTACATTAGTTCTGGTTTTGCACAAGTCGCACTTCTCACATATTAGGCAAGCATTTTTCAGTTCTTTTAAATCCTTATACATAATTATGATTATGTCGCGGTTTCAATCCAAGTTTAACTTGAAGAGTAATCCGCGACATACCTTTCTTATAATCGAAAAATCAAACTATTGATTAGATTTTTTGTAATGATTAATTAGGCAACCGTCTGTGATAATCTTTCTTTCATCGTCTGTTAAATCGCCTAATCTCAATGTTATTTCAATAATTTCTTCTGATTTGACAACATAAGCTGTGATGTCATCTTTTTTGTTTAAAATTGCTTCTCTTAATTTTGGAACAAAAACCCAGTCATTCAAAGACAATTTTTCAGGGTCTTGGGTCAAGAAAGGTGCAATTCCCCAGTTGATGCAGTTTGAACGATATCTCTTTGTTGCATATTCTAGTGCTATATTCGCAGCGGCACCCAAAACACGTTGACAACTCGCCGCTTGTTCTCTAGCAGAGCCGTCACCGGGGCACATTGCAAAAATAGTACTTCCGACAACAGTGTTTTTCTCGTCAACAGAAAGTCCATGAGTTTTCAACTTCTCATAAACAGATTTTAACTCGTCGTTAATTTCACCATTTAATCTCAATTTTTCAATTTCTTTTACTTCTTTTGCTTTTGGAACATAGTCAGGATCTTTTCTTGAAAGAGTAAACTCAGCAAGGCGCAAAGGATTTGAACGATAACTGCTTGCCTCGCCCGACGGGATTAACTCGTCGGTTGTAGTCACAGGATCTGTTATATAAGAAACAATTTTCACTGCTAAATCTTGACTAAGTTCTGGTTGCTCCGGCCAATCTTTGATGTTTGGACCCATAACAAGATTGACATCATCATATTTGCTTCCAAATTTATTAAGAATTCTTTTGTCATAAATCGACTTGTCAAAGTAGTATTTAACTTCGCTATAGTTTGCTTCGATTTCAGTAGCAGCAGTAAGAATTCCACCATTCATTGCAGTTGCGGCTATACTTCTAGCATCCATCAATGCAACTCCAGCCATTTGTCCCTCGCCCGGTTTTGAACCCTCTCTGTTCGGGAAGTTTCTAGTTGTGTGCCTTATGCTGAACTCTCCATTTGCAGGTGTATCACCAGCGCCGAAACATGGACCACAGAAACATTCTCTTACAATCGCTCCAGAAGAAATGATTTTTGCCATAGACCCATTTTTAACTAGTTCAAGATAAGTCGGCATACTTCCTGGATAAACGCTCATTGTAAATCCGCCGTTTCCACAGCTTTTGCCGTCTAAAATATCTGCAACTGCAACTATGTTATCAAATGTACCTCCCGAACAACCGGCAACAATACCTTGGTCAACCAAAATATCTTTACCATGTAATTTGCTCATAAGGTCAAGTCTTGCTGTTTTAGCAATTTGCTCATTAGCACGTTTTTCGACAATGTTCAAAATATCAGCAGCATTTTCTTTAAGCTCTTTAATTGTATAAGTGTAGCTTGGGTGCATTGGCATTGCAATTGTACATTCAACTTTTGACAAATCAACATAAATACAACCATCATAGTACGCTACATTTTCAGGTTTTAGTTCTTTGTAATCTTCCATTCTGCCATGCATTGCAAGATATTCATGAGTTTTATCATCTGTCACCCAAATGCTTGAAAGGCAAGTAGTCTCCGTGGTCATAACATCTACACCGTTTCTATATTCTATCGGCAAGTTTTTAACACCTGGACCAACAAATTCCATTACTTTATTTTTGACATATCCATTTTCATAAACTTTTCCAATAATCGAAAGAGCAACGTCTTGAGGGCCAACTCCGACTTGAGGTGTTCCGTCCAGATAAACTGCAACGACTTCAGGCATTTTAACATCGTATGTTCTTCCAACTAGTTGCTTTGCAAGCTCTCCGCCACCTTCGCCAATCGCCATTGTTCCCAAAGCGCCGTAACGTGTGTGACTGTCGCTTCCCAAAATCATTTTATTGCACCCTGCCATCATCTCACGATTGTAACTGTGAATAACAGCAATATTAGTGGGAACATAAATTCCACCATATTTTTGTGCTGCAGAATGTGCAAACATATGGTCATCTTCATTTATAGTACCGCCAACCGCACATAGGCTGTTGTGGCAGTTTGTCATAACATAAGGCATTGGAAACTCTGTCATTCCAGATGCTCTTGCAGTTTGGATTATTCCAACATATGTGATGTCGTGGCTTGTCATAGAGTCAAACTTTAATTTTAAGTTTTCCATGTCAGAAGTTGTGTTGTGCATTTTAAGAATATCATAAGAGATTGTTCCCTTTTTTGCTTCTTCTTTGCATGGGACAAACCCTACTTCATTTGCAACTTCGTCGCTTGCTTGAAGAATTTTATTTCCACCGACTAAATAAATTCCACCGTCAAAAAGTTTTACCATTTTTTACTCCATTCTGCCGACATCATCGGCTTAACTTCCATGAATATTTTTTCCTTACATTTTATTATTGTATCATAGTTTTGATTATTCAACAAGTAAAATTTGAAAAAATGCGAATTTGATTTTGTAGTTACTCAGCATAAAACAAGATGCTAATCGCCTCTATGGTTTTATCTCCAACACCCTTTATCTCACCTAGTTCTTCTATCAAACTGATTTCGCCCACTTCTTCTATATAATCAATAATGTTTTGTGCGGTTACTTCCCCCACACCACTAACTTCCATCAACTCTTCCATTGTTGCATGATTAATGTTTTTCTTGTTTATCTCCACATTTGACTGTGTAGGCTCATGATATTGAATAATCTCAACACTTTGAGCAAAAAGCATGTCAAACAAAATTAACAAACCAACAGTCATTAGTGCAACAAAAATTAATGAACTAACTTGAATTCTTTCTTTTTTATTACTCATAAGTAACCTTTCTGAGTTTGTTCAAAAAAGTTAAAAAACATTCAGGCTCTTCTTTTTCGAACTCCATATATTCACTTGTTTTAGGATGTACAAATCCAATTTTCCCAGCATGTAGACATTGACCCAAGAGTTGCGTAATCACTTTTTTTGGGCCGTAAACCGGGTCCCCAGCAACAGGATGTCCAATAGCAGACATATGAACCCTGATTTGGTGCGTTCTTCCCGTTTCAAGCTTAACCGATAAATATGTAAAATTGCCAAATCTTTCTATCACTTCATAATGTGTAACCGCATTCCTTGCAGATTGCGAATTGTATAACACCGTCATTTGTTTTCTATCTTTCGGATTTCTTCCAATAGGCGCATCTATAGTACCTTTGTCCTCTTTTACATTACCGTAAACAATCACTTTATATTCCCTGCTAAAACTATGCGCCTTAATCTGTTCTGCTAGAAAATTGTGGGAAACATCATTTTTTGCAACAATCAATAATCCACTGGTGTCTTTGTCAATTCTGTGGACAATACCCGGGCGAATTTCTCCGTTAATACCAGACAACGATTCTTTTGCATGGAACAAAAGCGCATTTACAAGAGTTCCCGAATAACTGCCGACTGCAGGATGCACCACCATCCCTTTTTGCTTATTAACAACAATAACATCGTCGTCTTCAAACACAATATCAAGTTTTATGTCCTCAGCGACTATATCTGTTAAAACCGGGTCGGGAATATCAATTGTTACATTATCCCCAATTTTGGGCGAAAAACTTTTGGACACAGCCTTACCGTTAACAAGCACTAGTCCTTTTGCAATAAGTCCTTGTGCTTGCGATCTGCTTGTGTCCTTTAAATTTAGTGATATTAATTTATCCAGTCTGCCGTTTTCTTCAATGGTAAACTCAACTGTTTTCACTCTCTTCACTCACTTTTGACTCTAGTTTTTTATCTTTTCCATAATAGAACAGATAATAAATTCCAAAGGAAATTGCTCCTGTGACTACCATACAGTCTGCAAAGTTGAAAATATACGGAAAAAACATTACATGAATATAGTCGATTACATAAGAAAAGACTAATCTATCAATTAAATTTCCCAGTCCACCTGCAACAACTGCAATTGCTGCATAATATGAAAAAAAGTTATGATCATTGTGTTTTATAAATAAATAAATTATCACAGTGGTCAACACTATCGTTGTAATCATAAAAACCCAACTGAAATCTTTAAACATCCCAAAAGATGCTCCTGTATTTTCAACATATCTCAACTCTAACAATCCCGGAATAACCGTCACGCTCTGAATTGGATACAGGTATGTTATAACCAACATTTTTATTAATTGGTCGACAGTTGTAAAAACTGCCATTAATATCAAAGCCAATATCTTCAAATTTCTGCTCTCCTATAACAATAATTTACAGGGGAACGGAAACCCGCTATCCCCTGTTATTTTCAACATTTCACAGTTAACTGACTATATCAATATACTCAACCGTTAAAAGTCCATTATAAGCGCAAACTTTTGTACACTCCCATTTAAACAGAAAACTATTTCAATCAGAAATTAACAATTATTTACGGTTTTTTACATTGATACCTTCGCCAAACTCAAGTGTATCAAACAAATTTTCTTTCTCTTTCTTTAAAGCTTCAGGTATATTCGAATAAGCATTAAAATCGATTGTGTCAAAGTTTTCCTTAGAAACAGATTTATCATCTTCGCTGTCATCAATTACATAGTCTTGATAGTCATCATCATAAGAGCTATGAACTTCTTCTTCTATCTCTTCAATGTCAGGAATAACAATTGTGTCTTCCATTCCAACTTTTGTCTCTTTTTCCTCTGTCGCAATTTCCATTGTCACAGGTGCAGGAGCTTGAACTTCTTCTGGCACTACTTCAACTTGTGGTTCCTCCTCTATCTTCGGTTCAGGAGTTGTAGTAGGAACTACACTTTTTAGAACATATTTTTTCTCTTCAAGTTCTTGTGTAAAATCAGGAATGTTCTCAATTTCATTCAAGTGACTTCTATACATTTCAAAAAGAGAGGATTTAAACGCAGTAACCCTTGATTTAATTTCATTGAATTCATTTTCTTTTTCTTTTATTCTTAAATCATAACTGCTAATTAAATCAGAAGTTTTCTTTTTTGCTTCTAAAAGCATATCTTCAGATTTTTTGTTTGCTTCAACAATTATTTTATCTGCTCTCATTTTTGCATCTTTCAAAGATGAAGAACCTAATTTTTGCGCACTTAAAATAGCACTTTTGATGCCCTCTTCATCTTCTCTGTATGTCTCAATTTTATCTGCCAACACTTTTAACTTAGCTACTAATTCAATATTCTTTGCACTAAGTTCATCAACCCTAGCGCTGCTAGCACGATTTTCTTTTGTTAGTTCCTTAACTGTTTCAGTAACTGCATCAATAAAATCATCCACATCTTCAGGCTTATATCCCGAAAAAGAAGATTTTCTAAAGCTAACGTCATTTATTTCTTTTAAAGTAAGCATGTTCAATACCATCCTTTCAAAATAATCCAAGCAAATGAAATGTGAATATCTACAAACCAAAAGCTTGAAAAAACTCCCTAGTTATATATATTTCTTACACTTTATGATTAATCTCTCTTTTTTAGTAAATGGACCTAAATTTGTTACCAAAAATTTCCCTGTACCTCGAATAGAGATTTTGTCTTCTTCGTTAATCTTTTGCGAAACTGAGTCTAACTCTTTATAGTTACAGGTTACAATCCCCGATTTTATAGCATTTGCAGCTTTCTCTCTGCTACTCTTCATCAAAAATGCAATGACACAATCTGCCCTTTGTGAGGCAATTACGCCACCTAAATCTAAAAAAGAATGAGGGGTAGGCAAAGGTTCTTTGTAACCAATCTCACTTTTTATTCCAACTTTTCCTATTTTTCGCAAGTTTACGGTAAAATATTCCACCAATTCATTTTTAACGAAAACAATCGCTCGACCATTTTCGACCAATATATCACCCAAAGAATTTCTTGTTACCCCTTGAGACATGAACGATCCTAAAAAATCTCTGTGGTTTAGTTTATCCACTTCTCTGAAACTCAAAGTTATTGCGGAAATAGGAAAGCTTTCATTTGTAATTTGCTCGCGACTAACTGATAAAAATTGTCGTTCTGCCTCTTGAAATCCACCCCAAAACTTATATTCAACTTCATTTTGAAATTTAAGCAAAGATTTTAAATACTCAGCTTCAGCAGGGTCTAAAAAACCCAAAAACCTTTGGCTTTTATACGACAGCTTTATAGCATCATCTAGTCTTGCCTTTAATAAATATTCGTCCATAATTTAGAAAAATATTGTTCCATCATCGAATGAATCTAAAATCTCTTCGCCCGACAAATCGACATTATAAGGAGTAATGATATATGTCGCAGTTGAAACTTTGCTAACTTTACCATTTTGCGCAAATGCAACGCCACTTAAGAAGTCTAAAATTCTTCTAGACTCCGCTTTTTCCGTATTCTCTAAATTCACAACAACTGCATTTTTTGCAATCAGTGTATGAGCAATCTCACCTGTATCCTTGCTAAAAGATAAAGGCTTGTATACAACTACTTGAAACGCAGGTTTTTGATTTACATTAACCACTCTTGCACCGGGCTTTGGATTTTGTCTGTAAGTAGTAGGCGCAACTTCATCTCTTGCAGTACTATTTTCTTTTCTTGAATAACTTTCAATATCTTCGCCTTCAAATTCGTCATCATCATCATAATCGTCATCGTCAGGATTCCACAATTTTTGAATCCTATCCATTATTCCCGCCATTTCGTCTATCTCCCATCTATTTCAATCTATTTCCAAAAAGCGCAGACCCAACACGAATCAAGTTCGCTCCTGCCAAAATCGCTTCTTCATAATCATCAGACATACCCATCGAAAGGATACTCATGCTTATATTATCTATTTTTTTTGCTCCGATGTCAACATAATATTTGTGTATTTGTGAAAAATAGCTAAATAATTTTTCTTTTTCTTCGTATATTGGTGGAATACACATCAATCCTTCTACTTTAATATGCGGTATTTCACTAATTTCGTGCAAAAATTCGTGTAATTCTTCAAAAAGCACTCCACTTTTACTTTGTTCGTTTCCAACATTTACCTCAACTAGCACTTTCATTTGACTTTGTGTGCCATTTAGTAGCCTCGAAATCTCTTTAACTTGCCTAATATTACTTATCGAATGAATCAAACTTACCTTGTCTAAAATATACTTAATTTTATTGGTTTGGAGTGTTCCGATAAAGTGTGATTCGCATCTCTCTTTGTCGATATCTTCCCACTTTGAAGTAAGTTCTTGAACTCTGTTTTCACCGATTAATTTTAATCCCTTAGAAATTGCGTAATTTATTTTTTCAGCACTAACTGTTTTAGTCGCTCCCAGAATTTTAATCTCGGCTGGATTTCTGCCTGATTTAACGGCCGCCTTACTAGCCCTATCTTCAATTTCATTTAAATTCTCATGAATGTAAGAGAACTCAGAGCATTTTTCCATCATATATGTTTGACCCTTCCACTACTATTTCATCATACAAAATCACTGTTCGCCAAGTAACAAGCTTTTCTTTGTCTGCAGATGTCAACTCAGTTCTGCAAACTGCATAACCATTTATTGTAATGTCTGTAAAAACTTGAACAAAACTAATTCTGTTTCCGTATTTTACATAAACTCCTTTTACATTTTCATACACCACTTGAGTTTCAACATTGTTTTCGTCTCTCTCAGTTACTGTTACATCACTAAAATGAATTGCATTTTCGTTGATTAACACTCCACTATACACACCTGTGACCACTTGAACGCTCTCGTTTCTAAGCGGTGCAATTTCAGGAGTCATGTAATCACAACTGATAACTAAACTATACATCCCTGTGTCATCTTCCTTATTAATAGAAACTACAGTAGCAGGAATTTCATCTTTTGTCGCATTAGGAATAAACAATTGGACGTTAGTTTTGTTCTCCATTTGAATTTTTTGTTGTTCATCTATTATCGCTACTACATACCATGTAAAGTCGGTAGATACTTTTCCAATTGCATCACTTGGCATTGACCTTTTTTGAAGATTTTCTATATCTGAAACAGAAATGTTTTCAATGTCGTCCAAATCAAAACTGTTCTCATAGCCATCGGTTTGATAAATAAAATAACCAGCAGCAGGGCTTGCAACATAACTCCATCTATCAGGCGAGCTTGTTTCAAGATATAATATCTCACTGTTTAACTCTTGAATTCTCTCGTTATATATGTCTAAGCTCTCTTTTTCGGTTATTAAATTTTTTTGATTTAAGTAATATTGCAACTCTTCTCTTTCAGAGTTTGCCTCATCAAAATCCCCAACGGAGTAATCACTCAGCAAATCTGACAATGTCGCATTTATTTGAGCTCCAATTTGCTCGGTAGCAGCTCCTAATTGTCGACCTGCACTTACTAAAAGTTCTAAATCTTCAACCTCGCTTTTCAGCTTTTCTATCTCCAATTTATCTGCGGCATTTGACTCATTAATATAAATATCCGCAACCACATCGCCACTGGATAATTTTTCTCCGTTTTCAACTTTAAAACTCAATATACCATCAACATCATTCGTTACATACTCTTCATTTTTAGCAAACCATGCGTCGATTTCAATTGTGTCAGACATGCTTGCATACAAAGCAGTTTCAACCACCACGTGATCCGCGTTGATTAAAAAAGCCTGATAAACGACATATACAATTAAGAGTAAACCCAAAGCGGTTGCACCCAATTTTCTGACTAAATTTACATTCATAAAAATTTCTCCGTATAATCTATTGCAGTTTTAAGCAAAGCTTCGCTGTTTTCAAAACTATCTACCATAAGCGAAGTAGTGTTTTTTTCTGCTTTAAACCATGTGATTTGCCTTTTAGCATATCGTCGGCTTTCTCTTTTTATATTCTCCACAGCTTCCTCAATCGTGATTTCACCTTTAATATATGGAAACAACTCCTTATATCCAATAGCTGCGGCGGCGGTTTTTTTCTCTTTTTCGAAAAAATGTTTAGCTTCTTCTAATAGTCCGCTCTCCATCATTATATCTACTCGTCTGTTAATTCTGTCATATAAGATTTCTCTGTTTTTATATTCTAAATAAAACATTAAAAAATCATATTTTGCATCTTTAATTAGTGATTGCATCGAAAATTTTTCACCTGTCAGCTTACAATACTCCAACGCCCTTATCACTCTGACATGATTATTAATGTGAATGTTCTGCGCTGCAACTTCATCAAGGTCTTTCAACTCTTTATAAAGCTCCTCGATTTTTCCTTGGCGAATTCTCTCCTCAAGCTCCAGTCTCAATGCCTCATCGCGTGAATTATCGGTGAAATTAACACCATAAATCAGTGACCTTATATAAAGGCCCGTCCCTCCTACAATAATAGGAACATTGCCCCTTGCAGTGATTTCATCAATTTTTACTCGAGCAATATCAACATATTCAGAAACGGAAAATTCCTCTCCAATCTCAAGAAAGTCTATTAAATGGTGTGGAATTCCTTGCATTTCGTCTTGTGTCACTTTTGCAGTTCCAACATCTAAACCTTTATATACTTGCATGGAATCGCATGAAATTATTTCACCCGAAAACATTTTTGCAAGCTCAACCGAAAGTCCGGTTTTGCCTGACGCAGTGGGTCCAACAACTGCTAAAATTTTAGTTTTGTTATCCATTTGTGCTTCTCATCACGCTCTTCCGAATTGTCTTTCAATTTCTGATTTTTTCATTAATAAATAAATTGGTCGTCCATGTGGACAATGCCTCAACTGAGGATTTTCTTCCAGCTTTTTAGCAAGTTCAATTAACTCTAAAGGTTCGGATTTTCTTCCTCCTTTTATAGCAGCCTTGCAAGCAATATTGCTGTATACAAAGTCTAGTCTTTGCGTTGTGACTTTGTTCTGATTTTTTAGAAGATATCCCGAAATCTCTATAATCGAACTTTCAATATCCTCGTCTGCCAAAGACATAGGTGCTTCTCTTATCAGCACCTCCCTTGAACCAAAGTCTTCAATTTCAAAACCTGCTTTTCTGAGTTCCTCTTTGTTATCAAGCAACACTTCTCTGCTTTGTTTATCCAAAGTCACACTAATAGGCGATAACAGTGTTTGCGCATGATTTTCGATATTGTTTTTAATTTGTTCGTACAACAATCTTTCGTGAGCGGCGTGTTTATCTATCATCATCAGGTTGTCTTCGTATTGCACAATCAGATAAGTGGTAAACGCTTCGCCTATTATCTTGTAAGTAACCTCTTCTTGCTGTTGCTCCACATCAATTTCATCAAACTCTTTTTCTTGATAAGAGGTAATTCCCTCCTCTTTTGACGATGGCTCAGCTTCTTCAATTTTTTTAAAATCACTAATTTCTTCTAAAACTTTATCTTCTTTACTCTTAACAGGCTCACTGACTGATTTTTGCTGATTGTTAAAGTTTGGAATTAATGGCTTAGGCATTTCAAACTCTTTAATTAACTCTTCTGTTTTTGAAGAAAAAACTGAAGTAGCTTTAATTGTTTCTTCACTATCGTTAAACGATATCGCTGTTCGATTTACATTTCTTAAATCCACTTCTTGAATTTTCTCCACTGGTGGTTGAGCAGTTTTAACAAAATTTGTGTTAATTTTGGGCACTTCAATTTTAATTTGCTCGTGAATTTCACTAGGCTTTGCGTATATATCAATGCTAGGTTTTTTGAATTGCATTTCTTTTGGCTTGTCGCCTACACTCAACGCTGATTTAACCGCATGGTACACAGTGGAAAAAAGTGGTTTTTCGTTTATAAATCTGACCTCTAGCTTTGCTGGGTGAATATTTACATCTAAAAGGTGAAAACCCATTTCGATATGTAGCACACACGATGGGTATTTCCCTTGCATCACCGTGCCTTTAAACCCCTCTTCAAGTGCAACCATCGCAGTTTTACTTCTTACATATCTGCCGTTTATGAAAAAATTCTGCATTGCTCTGTTCGGCCTTGCACACGAAGGTTTTGAGATAAATCCACGAATTTTGATGTTCTCATATTCATAATCCACAGGAATTAGTGTATTTAAAAAATCTTTTCCAAAAACTCCATAGACACAAGAAGATATTTTGTTATCGCCTGTGGTATACAAAACTTCTTTTCCGTCTCGGATAAACCTAAAGCTTATCTCTGGGTGCGAGAGTGCAATTTTGTCGATTATCGTAGCGACTGCATTTCCCTCACCAACGTCTTTTTTCAAAAATTTCATTCTTGCCGGAACATTATAAAAAATGTCTCTTACTACAATTGTAGTTCCAAGTGGACACCCTGCATCTTCTAAAGAAACAGTTTCTCCCCCGTGAATTATTATTCTAGTTCCAATTTCTTCGTCAATTGGTTTTGTGAGCATTTCGACTTTTGCAACCGTAGAAATTGAAGCCAAAGCCTCGCCCCTAAAGCCTAAAGAAGCAATAGCGTCGAGGTCGTTTTCGTTTGCTACTTTGCTTGTCGCATGGCACAAAAAAGCAGTCGGAACATCTTCTCTGTTAATTCCACAACCGTTGTCTGTAATTCGGATAAAGCTGACTCCGCCCCTTTGAATTTCAACCGTAATGACAGTAGCTTTCGCATCTATTGAATTTTCAATCAACTCTTTGATAACAGAGGCTGGGCGTTCCACCACTTCACCAGCGGCAATCAATTGAGCCACGTGCTTTTCAAGAACTTTTATTTTGGGCATAAGTCGCTTTCCTTTCATTTAGTATAGACATAGATTTTACAAAGCATTGTCGCAAATTTTCTCTTTTTACACCTCATCTTTTTCTGATTATTGGTTTTGCTAATCCACCATTGACGAGAGCTCGAAGAGAACATTCATACATTCAATAGGGGTCAAAGTATTTATATCAATTGATTTTATTTTTTCTTTTATAGCATTATTGCTCTCTCCAAGCGAGATTTGAGCATAGTCCGACTGCTGTATTTCAGTCTTTGAGTTTCTGTCGTTGAAACCGCTGCCATCTTCAAGTGATTTAAGAACTTCTTTCGCTCTTTCAACCACTTTGTCTGGAACTCCTGCAAGTTTTGCAACTTGAATGCCATAACTGTCGTCGCAACCACCACGAACAATTCTTCTCAAAAAGCTGATATCATCGCCACGTTTTTTGACTGCTATGTTATAATTTTTAACTCCGTCGAGCGTGTCTTCAAGTTCGCAAAGCTCATGATAATGTGTTGCAAAAAGCGTTTTTGCGCCGAGTTGCTTAGTGCTGTGAATATATTCAAGCACAGCTCTTGCGATACTCATTCCGTCAAAGGTGGAAGTTCCTCTGCCGATTTCATCGAGTATTATCAAGCTGTTTTTTGTTGCATGTTTTAGAATGTCTGCGACTTCGCTCATTTCAACCATAAAGGTTGACCTTCCCCCCGAAAGGTCGTCCGAAGCACCCACCCTTGTGAAAACTCTGTCGACAATGCATAAATCCGCATCTGCAGCCGGTACAAACGAACCCATCTGCGCCATAATCGAAATCAATGCAACCTGTCTCATAAATGTAGATTTACCAGCCATATTTGGGCCTGTTATAACTGCAACTCTATTGCTTTTCATGTCTAGTTCGCTGTCGTTTGGAACAAAAACAGAATCGTTTAAAATTAACTCTACAACAGGATGTCTCCCGTCCTTTATGTTAATTATTCCGTACAAGTTCATTCTTGGTCTGGTGTAGTTATTCTTTTGCGCTACAACTGCAAGCGAATTGATCACATCGAGTTTTGCTATTGATTTTGCTGTTTCTTGAATTCTAACAAGCTCTTTTGCAACGGTTGCTTTAATTTGCTCGAAAATAGCCGTTTCGAGAGAAACAGATTTTTCATATGCACC
This sequence comes from uncultured Eubacteriales bacterium, assembly GCA_964368155.1. Taxonomy (GTDB): domain Bacteria; phylum Bacillota; class Clostridia; order Oscillospirales; family Acutalibacteraceae; genus SIG603. Next base: position 15,755 of record CAYJBU010000005.1, read on the forward strand.
AAGAATTCTAATTTCAAGCTCTTTTAACTCTTCTGTTATATACCTCTCGCAATTCGAGAGTGTCTGTTTTCTTATGTATTCACTTGGCACTAGCGATTTATACGAATTTGTGATTTCAATATAATAGCCGAAAACTCTGTTATATCCTACTTTTAGCTTTGGAATTCCGGTTTTCTCTTTTTCACGATTTTCAATATTCGTAAGTAAATCTTTTCCGCCGTTCATGTCTCTTTTGATTACATCAAGCTCTTCATTGTAGCCTTTTTTAATCATTCCTCCCTCACGTATCGAAAAAGGAGGGTCTTCTTCTATCGAACTATCTATCAAAGAATAAACATCTTCCAAACTGTCTATTTTTTCATATATATTTTTCAAGTATGTACAAGAAACATTTTTAATACAATCTTTAATCTCTGGAATTTTTTCAAGTGCGTTGCAAAATGCTCGCAGTTCTCTTGCATTAGCACTGCCGTATACAATTCTTGTTATTATTCTTTCTAAATCGTACACTCCCGACAAAAGTTCATTAATTTCGTCGGACAACATTCTATTTGAGTATAGCTCTTCAACAGCATTGTGTCTTTGAGAAATTTTGACAGGATTAATCAACGGTTTTTCAGTCCAAGTCCTTATCAATCTTTTTCCCATTGCAGTTTTAGTTTTGTCGAGAACCCAAAGAAGCGAACCTTTTCTCTCTTTGTTTCTCATGGTTTCAACCAATTCCAAATTACTTCTAGCAGTAGCGTCCAACTGCATATATGCAGTGTTTGTATAGTAATTTATGGTTGTAATTCTTTTGCTTTCTGATTTTTGGGTCGTGTGTAAATACGTAAATAATATGGCAAGTGAAGCAACAACCTCTTTGTTTTCGAATATCGATATCGATTTTAGATAATCTTCCTCGAATTGTTCACAAAGCAAAGTTTTTGCATTTTCATACTCACAGATATCATCACTAAAACACTCCACCAAAGCAGATAATTTATCTTTTATATATTTGTCAAGATTCTTAACATCGAAAACTTCATTGTTAATTAAAATCTCTTTTGGGCTAAATCTGGACAACTCATTTGTGATAAACGAATAAACCTCGTGCTTGTTTTTTGCTGTAAAATCCACACAATAAAGCTCACCAGTTGAAATGTCAGCGAAACTCATCGCAATATTTTTGTGCTCTAAAAACAAAGAACAAATGTAATTGTTCTTTGTTTCATCAAGCATACTGTTTTCTAAAACTGTTCCAGGCGTTACTATTCTTACAACTTCACGTTTAACAATTCCTTTTACCGCAGAGGCATTTTCGGTTTGTTCGCAAATTGCAACTTTATAACCCTTTGCTACTAGTCTTGCAATATAAGATTCTGCACTGTGAAAAGGCACACCACACATAGGGGCTCTCTCTTCTTGTCCGCATTCGCGTCCTGTCAAAGTCAGCTCCAGTTCTCTTGATGCAACAATAGCATCTTCAAAAAACATTTCATAAAAATCGCCAAGCCTAAAAAATACCAGACAATTTTTGTGTTGCTCTTTAATATTAAAATATTGTTTCATCATCGGGGAATAGTCTGCCATTGTTTTCACACCGCCTTTTATTTATTAGTGGCAACCTGCACAAGAAGAACAACTACCGCCACAGCTTGAAGGCTCATAATCAGTAGTTTCCGGATCTTCGCCTTCAGCGCATTGAGTAATTATTGCAGAAACTCTTTGCAACAATGCATCCATTTCGTCTTTTGCTTCGTTGAATGCTACCATTTTTTCATTTCCCATGATTTGTGCATAAGCACTTCTTAGCTCATTGTTTAGCTCTTGGATTCTCGCTTCGTCTCTTTCAGCCTTTTGTGCTTCATTGTTGATTTCCATTCTTTTTAGGTTGAAATCGCCAATCATGCCTTGCAATGCTGTGTCGTTGTCACTTGCATTTTTAGCTTGTGAGTATTTTGTGTATCTTTCATCTTTTTGAATTTCTTTGCCTAGTTCTCTTGTTAGTTTTATGATATCCATAATGTCAGCTCCTTAAATTTCCTGTTAATACAAAGTTTTTTGAGTTAGTTATATCAACATCGCAGTAAGTTCCGACTATTTCTTTGTCGCCCAAAAATTCCACGATGATGTTACCGCTTGTTCGCCCGAATAATTTTTCGTCTTTCGCTTCTTCAACTAGCACTCGTTGGGTTGTCCCAACATACGAAAGGCAACGTTTTGCTGAAATATTCTCTTGCACTTTCAAAAGTTCTGTAAACCATTTTGATTTTTCCTTATAGCTCACAGGGTCTGGCAATGTTTCAGCCTTTGTTCCTTTTCTTGGCGAGAAAATAAAAGTAAATAAAGAGTTGTATCCAACTTCTTCTATTAATGATAGTGTGTCCAAAAATTGCTCGTAAGTCTCGCCCGGAAAACCTACAATAATATCTGAGGTAAATGTGACATCGGGCATTATCTTTTTTGCATAATTTACCAAATCTACATATTTTTTTCTGTCATATTTTCTGTTCATCTTCAATAATATATCATCATTTCCTGATTGCACAGGCAAATGAACATGATGTGGAATATGTTTACTGTTCGCAATCACATCGAACATTTCCTTGTTTGCATCTTTCGGGTGCGACGTCATAAATCTAATTCTGAAGTCTCCCTCGATTTCATCAAGCCTTTTAAGCAACTTTGCAAAGTTGATATCTACATCAAGATTTTTTCCATATGAATTAACATTTTGTCCAAGAAGTGTAATTTCTTTGTAACCCTCTTCAACCAATGTTTTAAACTCTTCAAAAATCACATCAGGGTCACGACTTTTTTCACGACCTCTAACATAAGGTACAATACAATATGAGCAGTAATTATCGCAGCCATACATCAAGGTAACATACCCTTTTGCACCGCCCTCTCTTAAAACAGGAACGCCCTCAATTATTTCCTCGTTTTGCTCGCCTCTTAAAAAAACTCTTTTTGAGTTAATTATGCAATCGAACATTAATTCAGGCAATTTGTGAATTACATGAGTGCCAAAAACGATGTTTACAAAAGGGAAACTTTTCTTAAGTCTTTCTGCAACGTGCTCTTGTTCGGTCATGCAACCACACACTGCAATAATCAAAGAGGGATTTTTTCTCTTTAAATTTTTTAGCGCGCCAACATTGCCAAAAACTCTATCTTGTGCATGTTCTCTTATTGCGCAAGTGTTGAAAATAATCAAGTCCGCGACTTCTTTTTCTTCAGTAAAAGAAAATCCCATTCTTGACAGCACGCCTTTGATTTTCTCACCGTCTGCAACATTTTGCTGACAGCCGTATGTCCTAATATAAGCAAGGGGCTTATTCCCCCTAGCTCTTACTTTCATTATTTCTTTTAAATCCATGCAAAAAAGCTCTTGTTTTGCAAGTTCTTCATTTAATTGTATTTGAGACAAAATATTACTCCTAAAAAAATTATATCGTTTAACATGATACCACAATTTCTTAAAATAATCAAGAAATCCGCATGAATTCTAATTAATTTACAAATTATTAAAATATCGGGGTTGTCGCATTAAGGTAAAAATGAACAAAATGAAGAGGTATGAGATTAATGAATTTCGGACAGGCATAGAAGCCTGTCCCTTCAATAGTTTGTTCATTTTGACGGAAAAATTCGTTAACGTGACAACCCCTTTGCTCGTTTTATTTTCGCAATCTTCAATTTTGATTTTACATTTGCAAAACCATATTAAACTCTCTCTCCCATAACATCAAGAGGAGTGAGCATTCCAAGCAGTCTTTCGTCATCTCTTCCGTTTTCAGTGATAAAAATAACTGCTACTCTTTTATCTTTCTCTTTAACCTTTTCAAATTTTTCAATTGCCTCGTTCAATGTGAGATATCTATTTTCAAACAAATAGTTCTCGGTGTGACGCTTCACAGGAAGCAATTTCCCAAGTTCTTTTATTGTGGTAAGTTTAGATATTGGTTTTGAGTAGTTGTTGATAACATATTCAAAAATTGTACTCTTGCTGAAAACTCCAACCACTTCACCACCCAGCATAATCGGCACATGTGAAAATCCGTTTTTCTTCATCAAACCCATAATTTTCAAAACAGTTTGATTTATGTTTGCAAACAGAATGTTTTCAGGTCTTGTCGCAAACTCAATTGCCAAAGGAGGCTCATTAATATATGCAATCACCTCTTTTAAGGCTTCTGCAATTTTATCAGAGGGTGAAACGACATCCTCGCCTTCAATTTTCGCACTGTGGGACAAAAGATTTCTAATCTCCCTTGCAAGATTTAGCTTATCTCGAAATTTTAGGGACTCATTACTGTTCAAAAACTCGATTACCACACTGCTGTATTTTCTTTTTTCACCTGAATATTTCTTTTCTAAAGCATCTTCAAGTTGTCTATATATTTCCAGAAAATCTTCTGCTCTCATTTTTCACCCATGCCTTTCTTAATAAGATAAACTATTTATTAATCGCTCCACAAAGAGCACAAAACTTGCATTGTGGCAATTCACCTCTGTTAGACCCCTGTGTATATTGAAAACACAAGTATCATGATAACATCAAATAAAACAATACTGCAATAATTCCAAGCCCTGAAAACATCAATCCGTATGACAAACTTGATGTAATCATTCTTCTTCTTATATTGGACATTTTTTCAAATGAATCAAATTTTTCAGCGAATTTGTGGCTAGATTTATGCTTAATGAATTCCACAATTTTATCAAAAATATTTCCGAATTTATAACTGTTGGAAATTCTCAATGTAACGTCTTTTTCCTTTGAAGGTCTAAACAATGATACAGACGCCATCTTCATAATGAATTCAACAAAATTTCCTAAAACCATTGCAACAGAATTAAATGTGAACCACACAATTTTGAAAAGAATGTCAACCACTGTAACCGAAAAGAATTCACAAGCAATAATTAGCGGTGTAACGGCTACTTTAAACAAAATATCAACAAATTTAACTGACAAGAATTCGCACACAATCGCAAGTGGTAATGGAATAATTTTGAAGTTGAACTTGAAATAAACCGGCTTTCTGTCTTCTGAATTCAAATAAACCCTTACAATAAAGAAGTACACAAGAATTCCTACAATAAAGCTGTAACCTGCACCCGACAAATTCACTAGATTGAAATAATGCACATGTAAAATATCTGCATGAGCATTCATAACTTCGGCAGTGTTCACAATTAACAACTCTGAGAAGTACTGAGGATTTACACCCATTGCGACAACGGAAACTACACATAAAAACAGGCATATTGTGCCTATAATAGGAATTTTCACTTTTGGTGCATTTTCATTTTTCGCAAACAGTACAAATGCAATTTTTAGCATATAAGCTACTGTTAATCCCCCTGCAACAATAAACAATTTTTCGCACACGCTCAAAAGTAAATCAGGGTGCAAATGTATGTGCTCTACCAAACTTTCATGCAAAAGCGTTTTGCTTATATATCCACTTAGCATTGGAATTCCGCCAAGTCCACAGGCAGCAGTTAAGAAAAAAATTGCTATAATCGGATTTTTTCTAGCTATTCCTTTAATTTTTGTAAACTTTGTGCTTCCAACTGCAACGAAAATCACAGAACACAAACTAAACAAGATTAATTTGAATATAGAGTGATTTAACATATGCCAAACAGTTCCCAAAGATGCAATTGTGTTGTGGTCGCCCATCACCCCTATCATTGCTACGCCTGTGAAAATGAAGCCGATTTGTGACATTGAAGAATATGCAATTGTTCTTTTCATGTCAACGCTCGCAATAGCGCAAATTCCTCCGTAGAGCATTGTGATAATCGCAATAATTAGCAGTGCTTTTCCCCAATCTTCTTGATGATAAAAAGCATTTACGCTCAGCATTAAAGCGCCGAAAACTCCTGTTTTAGAAAGTATTGCAGAAAAAACTGCTGTGAATGGGGCAGGCGCTTGACAATATGTTTTTGATTGCCACGCATGAAGAGGCACAAGTCCTGCCTTTGTTGCAAATCCTACCAAAACCAAAGCACACGGCAAGAACAACTCACTCGGATTTATTGTCTTTGTCGCTTCGAAAACTTCTGAAAATTCAAGTGTTCCGAGTTTGCCCTCAAGCAAGAACAAGCCCATCAGCATTACCATTCCAGCTACTAGCGAAAAATAAAGATAGAGATTTGAAACACTCGCACGGTTTATACCTTTTCCCATGGCAACCCAGCCATATGACGCAAAAGACATTATTTCAAAAAAGAAAAACATTGTGAGAAAGTTTGCGCTGAAAAACACTCCAAGAGTGCCTGTTAGAGTAAAAAGCGTTACAATCAAATGATATTTACTCAGTTTTTCTACTTTGCCGTATTGCTTTGTGAATATTAGTGAAACCGCGAATATAAAAACAGTTAATGCAAACTGAAGAATTCTAAACCCATCTACTGTAAATGAAAAAATATTCAAATTATTGACCATCCTTTCTTAAGGTAAAGTAATATAAAGCAATATTTATATCACCCCTGATGCGACCTTGCTTAAATACTCTACAATAGGTTGTGAATATAATCCGAAAGCAATTGTTAAAACACTAAAAATACCTATGGGTAATTTCATCATTATTCCCGGATCTTCTCTTCTTTCAAACACCGTGCTGTGGTCTGTAAAATAAGCCCTTACACAAATTGAAATCAGGTATGCCACCACGCAAATCGAAGAGAAAAACAGCGAACCAATCATAATATATCCCATTGTTCCACCCAAATTAAGAGCAGAAGCCATTAAATGGAATTTACTTATAAAGCCTGATAACATCGGCATCCCCATTAACGACAGCGATGAAATAGTAAAGCATATAAAAGTAAACGGCATTTTTTTGCCCAAGCCGACTAACTCGTTTACATATCGAATTCCCAGTCGTTCGATAACTGCACCTGCACAGAAAAATGCTGAAATTTTCATAACTGCATGAAACACCATGTGAATCAACGCCGCAGCAAATCCAAATTCCGTCATCACAGTGACACCAAGCAAAATGTAAGACAAGTTGCTTATAGTTGAATAGGCTAGTCGCCTTTTGAATTGCTGTTCTTTAACCGCCATAATTGAGGCATAAACAACCGTAATCGCAGCTATTCCCATGACGAAATATTGCGCCCAAGTACCGATTAAATTATCTTTTCCGTACACATAATAGGTCATTCTCATAATAACAAACACGCCAGATTTTACAACTGCAACTGCATGCAAAAGCGCAGTTACAGGAGTTGGGGCAACCGACGCACTGGGCAGCCAACCATGAGCTGGAAAAATTGCAGCTTTTACACCAAAGCCCATGAAAGCCAACACAAAAGTGAAAAGGAACACCCAAATATTTTCATCTAAAGTAGGAACGTTTAAAATCCCACCCAAAATGAAAACAGGTGAATGTGCATATATAGTCACGAATGCAACCGAAACGAAACCTATCGCAGCACCCGAAATCGAAAATAGCAGGTATTTTCTTGAGGCTTTTACAGCTTCTCTGTTTTGTGTGTGCAAAACTAAAGGAGTAGTAACCAAGGTTAAAAACTCATAGAACATGTACATTGTAAGAGGATTTGCTGAAAAAGCTATTCCAAGTGTTACTCCGTAAGATATTGTGTAAAAGCCATAAAATGTTTTAAGATTTTTTTCATGACTCATATATTCAAATGCATACAAGGTAGCAAGAGGCCAAAGCAGCGCAACCAAAGTTCCAAACACACCGCTCAAACTATCAACGCTTAAAATTAGGCTAACCATTTCGCTGACTTCAAGTAATTTAAGGCTGTCTTGAGGTGGAAACCAAATAATTAAAAGTGTCACAACAGTATTCAGTAAAACTCCGCCCATGATAAACAAGCGCTTTCTTGTATCATTTTTGAAATTTAGCACAAAAACACCAACTCCGCAGATTAGCGGAATCAATATAGGGGCTAAAAGTAATTGTTCAGGCATATAATACTCCATTCTTTATTAAATCCGTCATAATTCTACATCAGAACAGCAGATGTTATTCCACCGATAAATTCAAAAATCGGATTTACGTATAATCCACAGATTATGCACAACGATGCCAAAATTATCATTGGAACAGTCATTGTCAAACTCGCTTCATTCTTTTGAATTTCGCTTCCACTGCTAAATCCGTCGACAACCATTGTGAACAAGTAAACAGCCGTGAAAATTGCACTGCATAGAAGAATTACAGGACCTAGCCAAGAAAATACATCAATATTTGTTTCTACTGCGCCGGTCGCAAGATACCATTTGCTAATAAATCCATTCATTGGAGGAATTCCAACTAATCCAACAGAAACCACTGCAAAACACCCTAAGGTTATAGGCATTTGTTTGCCAACTCCTCGCATCTCACTTACATCGTGATAGCCAGTTTTGTATATAATTGCACCTGCTGCAAGGAAGAGCGTAACTTTAATCATTGCGTGGAAAATTATGTGTAAAAACGCACCAGTTAGCGCTGTTGGGTTAAGTAGAGAAAGTCCAAAAAGGATATACGAAACCTGACTTACTGTTGAATATGCAAGTCTGCGCTTTAGATTATTTTGTCTATATGCCATAACCGAGCCCATCAAAACAGTTGCAAGTGCCAATCCCATGAATGTATACTGCACCCAAGTCCCTCTAAGCATTTCTGCACCGAAAATATAGTAAACAACCCTAATAATCGCTATAACCCCAGCCTTTGTAATCAAACCCGACAGCACTGCGCTAGCAGGGGCAGGAGCAACAGGGTGAGCCTCAGGCAACCAACCGTGAAGTGGGAACATACCAGCTTTTGTGCCAAATCCAACTATACAAACAAATGCCATAGCAAGCAGAACATCTTTGTCGACCATGCTGTTAAACGCTACTCCACCAGCGGTGAAATTCATAGTCTCTGCGTTTCCGCTGATATAGAAAATTGTTATCAGTGCCAAGAATGCTCCAAAAAGTGAATACATTAAATATTTCACAGTAACACTTATCGCTTCTCTTTTTCTTGAGTGAATAACAAACACTAAGGTTATGAATGTCATTAGCTCGTAGAACAAATAGAAAGTGACTAAATTCCCTGCGTAATCAATTCCCATTATGACAGCATAAGTCATTAAATAAGACGCAAAAAACTGATTTTCCTTCTGCTCATGTTTGAAATATTCACACGAATATATGCCTGTCAAAAGCCAAATTAACCCTGTTAAAACCGAAAATAAAATGCCCACTGAATCAAGTTTCAACATTATTTGCATTTCAGGTGTGAAATTATATAAAGATAGTGTCAATTCGCCTCTAAACACGTTAACGAAAGTTGCTAACACCGATACTGCTAACACAAAAAGAAAAACCGTTCTTATAAGTCTTGTTCGATTAAATCTTTTCATTAACAACACTGCTATACCACCCAAAAAAGGCACTAATATAGGTATTATTAGCTCCAAATTCCCACTCATATTGATACTCCATTTCGTTTATGCTCTGCCGCACATTTTTTTATCTCATCGTGCTACTTCTTTTGCAAGCACGTAATTTATTTAGTATTTTGCAGTTTCAAAATGCAAAAACTCCAGTCTCTCAAGACAAATCAATTTTCTTAGCCTAAAATTGACAATCCATATTCGATATAATTTATTAAAGGTTGTGACTGCAATCCAATGTACATATTCCCTGCAACCATTGCCACCAAACTGACTAGATATCCAATGCTCATGTCAGGTTTTCCTGATGGCGAAAGAACATAGCCACCATCTTTTGTGTAAATTCTTATCAAAGTTTTCAAGAAGTAAATCGCATTTAATATTGTACTTAACGTCAACACAGCAAGAGTTACCCAAAGTGCGTTACCCGATGTAATAGCCGCGCTTGCAAAGAGTATTTTTGACATAAACCCTGCAAAAGCTGGAATTCCCACCATTGAAAGACATGCTGCAGTAAAGGCAAATCCAGCAAATTTGTGCCTGTATCCAGCTCCTGTTAAATCATTGAACTTTTTACTGTCGGAAGATACCCCAATAAGACCTCTACCAGAGATGAAGAGCGCTGATTTTGACGAAGCGTGAACCAACATGTGGAACAATGCAGCCACTGCACCCACTGTGATTCCCGTCCCTATTCCCATGTAGATATATCCGATTTGAGCAACAGATGAAAAGGCAATCATTCTTCTTAAATCCCTCTCTTTAATAGCTCCAAGAGAGCCTCCAATCATACCTGCAACACCCAAAACAAACAGAATGTCAAGCATTCCGCTTTCATTCATAACATCAATCCCAATGGTTCGGTATATAATCTTTATCAGCAAGAAAATATATCCTTTTGAAACAATTCCCGAAAGCACAGCAGCCGTGGTACTTGTCGAATAACCATAGGTATCAGGCACCCAAAAGTGAAAAGGAAACAACGCACTTTTTATTGCAAGACCAACGCAAATCAAGCCAATTGTAATATTCATCGGCATGTGATACTGACCGCTTTGATATATCTCTGTTACCTCTTCTTTAATAAACGACATCGCAAGATGTCCTGTCATGTCGTAAAGCAAGGTTAGTCCCATCAAAAACAAACCAGAGCCCATTGCGCTCATTATCATGTATCTAATTGCAGCAACAATTGTGTGACCCTTTTGTCTAATAACCATCAAACCGCAAGCGGCAAGTGTGTTAATCTCAACAAAAACATACGCTGTAAATACATCGTTTGTATAAATCAGGGCAAGAACTGAGCTTAAAATCAAATTTAAGAGCAAATAGTATAGATTAAGTTTTTTAGGTTCTACGTCCCGTGTAGTGTCACTGCTTCCGCCGAGAACACAAAAAAGCATAATCACTGCAAACACTGTAGCCATTAAGGCTTCTAATATTCCCGCTCTGAGTTCATTTCCCCACGGTGCTGGAAAATGCCCCATCATATAAGTAAAACTTTCACCCGTTGAACTTGTGTAAGCCAAAAGAATAGCCGACATGATGATAACCAGTGAGATAATTAACATACAAAAACGTTTTGCCCATTTTCCGTTTAAAAGAAAGCTAACAATTCCACCAAACATTGTTAAAACAATAGAGAAAAAAGGCAGGTTTTGAGCAAAATCCATCAAGCCACCTCTTTCGCATAAAGCATCATTATTTCGTCTAGGTCAAGAGTGTGATATCTTCTATATAGTCTAATAGTAATTGCAAGCAAAACTGCAGTTACGCTGACAGAAACAACAATTCCTGTTAGAACTAATCCACTGGGAATTGGATTTATATATGTGGTCGGGTCTACAATTCCGTCCACGATTATTGGAGCTTTTCTACCTAAAATATAACCTTTTAAAGCCAAGAACAAATAAATCGCAGTATCCATTATGTTCAACCCAATTATTTTTTTAATCAAGTTTTTACTAAGCATCAAATTTGTAAAACCTATCGAAAACAATATAATTGCTATTGCTTCTTCAAAATGTTTCGAAATAAAATCTGACAATATTTCCATTTTTATTAGCATTCCTTTCGTGCAAGCCGAAATGTCTTTCAAGGCTTTGCAAAAATCCGTCCACTCTCACTGAGATAATACATAAAATTCATCAAAAATTACCTTTTCTAAACAAGGCATAGAACGAATACATCGTACAAGCAACAACAAAACCTACGCATATATTAAGCGGAAGTATCAGCCCTGCGCTAAGAATATTCCCAGGAGTTCCCGGATTGATAAACGTTTCAATATGGTTTGCACCCGTATAAAATGAGTACGCCTTTGCAACACAATAGAATATAAGCGAACCACAAGAAACAGTTTTGTATACCTTTGATGTAAAAAATCTTTCTGTCAACTTAAATCCAAATGCATTTAGATATAGTATCAAACCTGCACCCATGATAGCACCACCCGAAAATCCTCCACCAGGAGAAAGATGTCCGTTTACGATTACGTAAATTCCAAAAAGTAATATTACAGGTACTAATAACAATGCAATTTTTTGAAGAATAATGTCATTTTTAGGCTCGTAAATTCTATCGTTTTGATCCGAGGGCATCGAAAGACTGTCGGTTTTTGTATCAACTCTTAAAAGAACCGTAACACAAGTTGCAGCTATGAACAAAACGCAGGCTTCGCCAAATGTGTCGAACGCCCTGTAGTCGAGTATCATTCCTGTTACAATATTAACAGCTCCTGTTTCTTCCATTCCAAGTGCTAGATACCTTGCTACTACCTCGTTAATATCCGCATGTCCTGCAATGCCGAAACTTGGCATTTGTGAGACAACCGACATTAAAACAATCATAATTCCAAAGCAGATTATCATCGCCGACACTCTATATGCAGGTTTAAAGATTTTCATCTCCCAGTGATGCGATGCTTCTTCTAACTCTTCAGGTCTTTGTGGATTTTCTTCGTGCTCCACAGCTTTGATTTTTTTCAGCGTAACGAAGAACAATATGGAGCTTACTCCTGCCCCTACTGCCGCTTCGGTGATAGCCAAATCAGGGGACTCAAGCATGACCCAAACGATGGACATCACGCAACTATATGACATAAAAATAACTATTGAATTAATGAGCTTTCTTGAAATCGACACCGAAATAGCACAGACCACAAGAAAAACCATTAATAAATCTCTAAATAAAATCATTTATTTTACCAAACCTTTCTGACGGGTACAAGCTTTTTGGGTCTCTATTATTATAATCCCCAGAAAAAGCTATGGCGAGATAACAGCAAAATCTCAAATACCCAAAAAATCTATTTTAATTTATTGACATCTGTTTTTGTCACATCGCACTGTTGTTCAAGGTCATCATTTGTTGTGACCTCTAAACGACTGGTAAGATGGCTTGCAACAGGGCTTGCAATCCACAAAAACACAATAACTAAAAATATTTTCAAACTGGTAAAACTCAATCCTGTATAAACAATTAGTGCAAGCAAACACAGCGAAATTCCTAAAGTATCGCCAATTGCAGCTGACTGCATTCTGTTTAATGCGCACTTAAATTTATATGTCCCAAACATCGAGGCAATTAAGAAGAAAATTCCTGCACCGGATAGAATTACTATCACACTATATCTAAACCACTCCATACTAATTTTCCTCCTTTTCATCATGAGGTTTACTTTCCTCGTGCGCTCCCATGTAAACCTTGGTTAGCACCACAACAGCAAGGAAACTAATCATCGCATATAAAAGGCAAATATCCACAAGATATTCCTCGCCGATAAGAATAGCCAAAACAGCAATAATCGTAATGGTTATCGTTCCTATCATGTTTATCGCGACAATCCTATCTGCTACTCTGGGTCCTCTGATTGCTCTGATAAAACCAAAGATAATCAGCACTGCCAAAATCAATAGCTCAAAAGAAAAAAATATTTCATAAGCGTTATCAAACATTCAATTAACTTCCTTTCTCAGATTAACCCTCTATTTTTTCTAACAATTTAACAAACCCCGAATCTTCAAGCCCCTGAGAAAAACTCTCGTCCAAACAGTGAATTACAAACTCGTTCCCCTTTAACTCAACTGTTATTGTTCCAGGTGTGAGGGTGATGGAGTGAGAAAGCATTACATTTGAATTCTCACTTTTAAGATGACTTTTAAAGGTGTATAGAACAGGCTTTATCTCTTTTTTTGTGTGAATAATTTTAAGCACTGCAATGTTTGCGACGAAAATTTCTTTTATCAGCAGAAAAAAATACGCAATAAACAGCGGTATTTTTGCTACAGACTTTAGCTCGTTTCTAACATTGTATCCTAAAAATTTCCACATAAACCAATAAAGCGCCGAGCAAATCAACAACCCTATCCATATAATTTCAAATGTTATTTTACCATTAAAAGCAATCCACAAGGCAAATAAAACTATAAACATATCAAGCTCCCACTTACACGTGTTTAGATGGTGAAATTATCATAACTTCACCATCCATATTAATCTATATAATGACTTTTGTACCGCCGAACGCCCTTACATTTAGAACATAGCATGAACCCTCGCCGAAAACTGCTTCAATTTGTTTTTTAAACTCATCTAGCAAATCATCGGGAACATAGGCTTGTATAGTTCCTGCAAAACCGCCACCGTGTACACGGTACGCGCCTTTACCTTCTAAAATCTTCTCTGCAATAGCAAGGGCAACCGACAACCCTTGTTCGTGTGGAGCAACACAAGTGAATACATTTTGAAGTCTAGTCGCAGAGGAAAGTCCTGATTTTATTACATAGCTTTTAAACAATTCAAAATCTTCATTTTTAAGTGCTTCTGCCTCTTTTTGTGCCAATATATTGTCTGAGAAAAAGTGCATTGCTCTCAAAACAGCTCTGTCGCCGAATTCTGCTCTGAGTTCTTTTAACTTTGCATTAAAATCACATTCATCAACTTCTCTTAAAACCGATTTACCAAAATATTTTGCGATTTCTTTCATTTCATTAGGTATAGCAGCATATTCATTTGTCAAATCAGCATGGTTTCCACCTGTGTCGACAACGCATAATTTATGTTTGTATTTATGTAAATCAAAGTCAATTTTTTCAAACTTTGGAGCTTTTTCATCTGCAAAATCAATCGCAGTAAAACCTCCTACACTGCTTGCGCTTTGGTCAAGCAAGCCTGATGGTTTGCCAAAATATACATTCTCAGCATATTGAGCTATTTGCGCAACTTCAACTGCGCTGATTTTATCATCATTAAACAAGTGGTTAATGATTGTAACAACCAAAACCTCAAAAGCCGCAGAACTTGAAAGCCCCGACCCTTTAAGCACATTTGAAATTGTATAGCAATCAAAGCCGCCTACTTTATATCCTAATTGTACGCATCTGGCACAAATACCTCTGATAAGCGAAGAAGATTTCTCTTTTTCTTTTTCCTTAACTTCAACATCTGAGCAATCAATTGTGTCATATTTTTCATATTCATATGATTTTAAAGTGATTTTGTTATCGTCTCTTTTTGAAACAGCCGCGATAATATCAAGATTTACAGAAGCAGCCAAAACGCAACCTCTTTGGTGGTCAGTGTGATTTCCACCTATTTCAGAACGTCCGGGAGCACTGAAAAACTCCAAATTGTTCTCATGTCCAAAAAACTCCTTAAAGTTTTTCGCTAAATCCTCGTAGCGTTTCTTTTGATTTGCAAGATCATCTTTGTACAACTCATTAAAATTAGTAATCATTTATGTTCTTCCCTTTCTAATGTTAGGTGGTTCATGTGTTATCCCTTTGAAGAAATGAAACAACACACAAAACTTTCCCTTTATTTAATCTATCAGTGCTAAAAATTGACTCTCGTCGATTATATTTACTCCCAGCGTTTGTGCTTTTATCAATTTTGAACCTGCCTCTTCACCAGCCAAGACATAGCTTGTCTTTTTTGAAACCGACGATGAAACTTTGCCTGAATATTTTTCTATCAACTCCGCTGCTTCGTTTCGTGTCATCGTGGGCAAAGTACCTGTTAAAACAAACGTCTGTCCACGAAAACGCTCGTCAATCGCCTGTTTTTTGCTTTGAGTATTAACTCCAACTGCCTTAAACTCATCTATCAAATCTATGCTTTGCTTGTGAGAAAAAAATTCTTCAACCGATTTCGCCATAACAATGCCAAAACCGTCAATTTCTGCTATTTCCTCACCTGTTGCAGCTATTATATTATCAATGTTTTTAAAGTGCTCTGACAAAAGTTTCGCCGCCTTTGCGCCAATGTGTTCAATTCCCAGTGCAAAGATAAGTTTATTCAAGTCGTTTTCTTTGGACTTCTCCAACGCATCTAAGAGATTTTGGGCACTCTTTTCTCCCATTCTCTCAAGCGAAGACACATCTTCTTTTTTCAAGCTATATAAATCAGAAGTTTTAGCAATCAACTCGTTTTGCAAAAGTTGCTCTAAAACTGCCTCGCCCAAGCCCTCTATATCCATCGCTGAGCGTGATGCGAAATGAATTAAATTTCTCAATAGCTGAGCTGGGCAATTTGGATTTGTGCATTTAACAGCGGCTTGAACTCTTGAAGTTTTCTCTTTACATGACGGACACACTTCGGGCAAAATATACTTTTCGCTTCCATCTTCGTTGCTAACTACCGAAAGCACTTCAGGGATAATCTCGCCTGCTTTTCTAATTAACACTCTAGAGCCAACTCTGATATCTTTTTCGCTGATAAAATCCTGATTGTGAAGAGTTGCCCTTGTAACGCTAGTACCTGCTAAATTCACAGGGTCAAAAATTCCAGTTGGAGTCAGAACACCGGTTCTTCCAACATTTATCTCAATTTCTTTTAATACAGTCTCTTTTTCCTCCGGTGGATATTTATACGCCTCTGCCCATCTTGGAAATTTTGCAGTGCTCCCTAATAATTCTCTTTGAGAAAAATCGTTTAGTTTAACAACAGCTCCATCTGTCGGAAAATCCAGCTGTCCTCTAATTTTTGCATTCTCCCAAATTGCTTCAATAATCTTTTCAATGTCGTCTGAAACACAGCTGATTTTCGAGGTAGGAAGCCCCATTCTTTCAAGCAGTTCCAAAGACTCGATGTGATTATGCACCTGCACGCCATCTATATACTGAATGTTAAAAACACTAATACTCAAATCTCTTTTAGCTGCAATTTTAGGGTCTTTTTGCCTAAGAGAACCAGCTGCTGCATTTCTTGGATTTTTAAACAGTTTTTCTCCGTTTAATTCCTGTCTCTCGCACAATTTTTGAAATGAAGTCTCGGTCATGTAAACCTCTGCCCTAAGCTCCATGAACTCTGCATCTGTTTTTAGCATTTTGGGGAGTGACTTAATCGTTCTAATATTCTCTGTTACGTCTTCTCCTGTAGTTCCGTCTCCCCTTGTCGAACCTCTGACATACTCACCATTTCGGTACTCCAGCGCAACGGACAAACCATCGAATTTGTTTTCAAGAACATATTTTGGATTTTTCACCACTGCCCTAACTTTTCTATCAAAATCTCTTAACTCGTCGTCCGAAAAAGAATCGTGCAAACTCTCCATTGGAACAACATGAGTAACAGGGTCAAAGTTATTGAAAATGTCCCCACCGATTTTTTGTGTAGGCGAGTTCTTTGTAATAAACTCGGGGTGTAAATCCTCTAATTCTTCAAGTCTTCTATATAATTTATCATACTCAAAATCGCTGATTTCACTTACATCATGTGTGTAATATTGATTTGAGTAATATTCTATTTTTTCTCTTAAACTGACTATCTCTTGACTAATTTTATTATCATTCATTACCGTCAATAATATCCTTTGTTTATTAAGACACAACTAGCCTGTATTCATTCTAAGCGACGGAACATCGCCCGAAATATAAACCTCGCACAACGGAAAAGCAGAATAAAAATCAGTACTCACATTGCTTTTCATGGACACTGTCGCAATTTCAGCCTCTACCACTGCTGTGAGTATATATACAGATTGATTTATCCCACCCGAAACCAACTTAGTGTTAATCTCCACTTTTGCACTGCCAACAAAACGCATATTCACAGGAACACTAAAACCGTACCCATTTAACAAATTATAGTCAAGCAAACTGCCAATTGGAATAAAAAACACTTTTGAATTATTAATTCCATCGTTAATTTTTTGTGTCAACTCCGATTTTATTGTTGCCAAATCTGCGCTGTTTATCTCCATATAGCTCAATTTTTCATCGGAAGTTTCTGTTATTTCGTATGTTTGCTTGATATGTATCAATTCATCTGCAACAATGTCGCTAATTGTTGTCTGTGCATAGTTTTTTGTGTTTTGTATGTGATATTCCTCGGGCAACATTGAAACTTTTCTTTCACAATAAAAGAGAAATGCCATTAAAATGCCCGTGAACAAAATCACTCTCGTAAGCGGTTTAAATCTAATTCGTCTGCTATATCTTCTACTGCATAATTTATTCACTTAAACACCACCTCACAATATACTATTCTCAGGCAGTGTTATTGTTACAATTTCTTATAAGAAAAATACTTTTCAAACAATTATCTAAACATAAAAGTGAACCACAGCAATTATTTAAAATCCCTCAGGGTTTTGTGTTTGCCATCTTAGCGAATCTACGCACATATCATCAATATTTTTTTCGGCTTTCCAACCAAGCTCTTCAAACGCTTTACTGCAATCAGCATAGCACTCTGCAATGTCTCCAGGTCTTCTAGGACCGATTTTATATGGAATTTCCTTACCATTTGCTTTTTCAAAAGCTTTAACCATTTCAAGAACTGAAAACCCAATTCCAGTTCCCAAGTTATATACTTTTAATCCGCAATTTGGCTCGTCAATATACTTTTGGAGCGCTGCAACATGCCCTTTTGCCAAGTCTACAACATGAATATAGTCTCTAACGCCTGTTCCGTCTTTTGTGTCGTAGTCGTCGCCATAAACGTTAAGGAATGGAAGTTTTCCAACCACAGTTTGAGTGATATAAGGCACAAGATTATTAGGAATTCCGTTAGGATCTTCACCGATTAAACCGCTTTCGTGTGCACCGACAGGATTGAAATATCTAAGCAAAATTGGATTAAAATCTTTGTCCGCAAAAGCTATATCTGTTAAAATTCTTTCAATGAATAGCTTAGTTGTTCCATAAGGATTTGTTGTCGACAAAGGGAAATCCTCTTTAATGGGAACTGTTTCAGGCGAACCGTAAACGGTTGCAGAAGAGCTAAATATTATGTTATTAACATCAAACTGTTTCATTGTTTCGACCAAATTCAAAGTTGAAACAATGTTTGTTTGATAATATTTATGAGGCAATCTCACTGACTCACCAACTGCTTTTAAACCTGCAAAATGGATAACTGCGTCAATTTTGTGTGTCGAAAATATTTCTGTCAAAATATCTTTGTCGCACACATCGCCCTCATAAAAAATCGTTTGTTTTCCTGTTATTTTTTCCACTCTTTTCAGAGATTCAATTTTGCTGTTATACAGATTATCAATAACCACAACCTCGTGACCTTGCTCTAATAAAATCACGCAAGTATGACTTCCGATATAACCCGCTCCACCTGTTACTAATACCTTCATCAAAAACCGCCCTTTCAAGTTTACATTATAATACTTGTAATTAATCTATAAAAATTAAAGACAATTACAATAAGATTTAAAACAAATTTCAGCTTTTTATCGCCAAAATCATCATCTTATATTTTAACATATTATTAATAAAAAAACAATGATTTTTATAAAATATTTTTCTTCATTTTGTAAACACTTTTAACAACAAGTTCGAAATAAAATACAAATAGCTATTTTAGAAAAAATATAATCCCAATAAAAACAAGGATGGTCACGATAATGAAAAAATACGTACTACTTTATCTATCAGGTTCAATCATTTATCCGCTTTTAGAATTAACATGGCGAAGCTCAACTCACTATTCAATGTCCATCGCTGGTGGAATTTGCTTTGTCTTAATCAATTTTATTTGTTGCGAAAAACATGGTCACAGGCATGTTTTTCATCGTTGTGCCATTGGTTCTGGACTAATTACTGCAGTGGAGTTAATCGTTGGAATTATCTTCAACATCTATCTTGCGATGAATGTGTGGGATTACTCCCAGTTGCCATTGAATTTTTGGGGACAAATATGCCTTCCTTTTTCGATAATTTGGTTTATTCTTTGCATTCCCGCGATGTATATATGCAATAAAATCAGCTTCTTTGCAGGCAGAAACGCAGCCTCAAAATCATGATAGCTATATAGTCACTTAACTATAAAAGGTATACATTCCAATCACATGAAAAGCTAGTCCAAACACCGACAAAAGCACAAAGCCTCCAACACATTTCTTCTTAACTAGATTATGTAAACTACACGCCCCTATAAACACTGATGGTAGTGTGTCAATTACATATCTATTTCCGTAATGATAACCGCCCATTGTAGAGTGACTAATCAGCGATATTATGTGAACTAGAAGAGCTCCAAAAATCAGGAAATTAACTATTTTCTCTGTAGAAAATCCAGTTGAGTAAAATTCGTTGTTTTCAATATTTTGTTTTCTAAAAGCAAATTGCTCAACACACAATTTCACAACCAAATACAAATACCATATAATTATTGGATAGGATATGAATATATTCATGCCATTGAATTGAGGAATAACCAGCCCCTCTGTATGGGAAAAAGTTGGCATAGTAAATAAGTTGAAAAAATTTCTTGTTATGTTTTCAAACCCAAACTGGATATTTCCTTGCGAGTAGAATTCGGGCAGATATTTTCTGCCAAATTCGAACACATTTGAGAACCTTGCAAAATTCAGTGCCATGAAAGAAATCGCTAAGATTACAGCTGGAATATAGACGTAAATTTTGTGTACAATCAGTTTTTTCAGTTTATCCTTAAATGATGTTTCTTCCATGTTTTGAGTCAAAACATAAACCACAACAGGAAGATAAAAAATTTGAAAAGGTCTGCACCCAAAAGCCGCACACAAAAGAAAAGTGCTAAGTCCTTTTTTCCCTTTTTTCGCATAATAAAAACTCATCAAAGTAAGTGTCAACGCCATATTTTGAGCAAAAAACCAAACTCCACTAAACAATGTAATCTGCATCACTGCACTTGCGCTATAAAGCAAAACCGAGAGACCCATTGCATAAAGTTTATCTACTTTATACTCCAATGCGATTTTCACGCAAAAAGCAACCCCAACAATTGTGAAGGCTGTTGTAATAAGGTTATCGGGTGTGTTTTCACCAAAGAAAAAAGCAAAAGGCAACAAGAAATAAGACGGAAATGGCGGAAAACTGACGTAATATTTTCCCTCATATATTGCCAGTTCCAACCAAGGATAATCCTGACCCAAATCCAAATTCCCACCAAGCCAAGCAACACTTTGTTTGGCAAATGTGTTGTATGAGTTCCCCCTTAAAAACTCTTCGCAAACAGCATACATCAATAGATTTATCCCAAGAACAATGGCGCAAGCAAAGAAAATAGTAGTGATTTTTTCGCGATTTTTATCCAAAAGTCAACCCTCCTCTTAAAAGATGGATAAAAACAAATAGATGTAGGAGCGACTCTGTGCAAAACTTGAAACAAACGTATCCCCAAGTTTCAGCCCAGATTACCCCTACATAATTCATTTTCCTATTTTGCATATAGTTCAAAGTTATTAATTTGATAACCAGTACATCTAGTTATCCTAAAACAATCTTCTGCACAATCCCAAAGCACTTTTTATAACTTTATCCATGTCATAATATTTATACTCTGCTAGTCTTCCTCCGAAAATAACTTTGTCTTGAGAACTCGCCAAGTTTCTATACTTTAAATAAAGCTCATCGTTTTTTTCGTTGTTAATCGGATAATACGGCTCGTCACCTCTTGTCCAAGTCGCAGGGTATTCTTTCGTAATAATCGTATTCTTGCATTCCGTTTTCAAGAAATGCTTGTGCTCAATAACTCTCGTATAAGGGATATCCCTCTCAGTATAATTAATTACCGCATTGCCTTGATAATTCTCTTCATCAAGCGTTGTGTTTTCAAATCTTAAACTTCTGTATTCCAACTCACCGAATTCATAATCAAAATATTGGTCAATCATGCCTGTGAACAGCACTTTTTCAGCCAAATTTTCATACTCTTCTTTGTTTTCAAAAAAGTCGGTATTAAGTTTTATTTCACAATCGCCGAATAGTTTTTCAATCAACTCGTTATAATTTGTAATTCCTTGATATTTATCATTAAAATAGTTGTTGTCAAATGTAAATCTCAAAGGTAATCTTCTAATTATAAACGCAGGCAATTCTGTAGCATTTGTTCCCCATTGTTTTTCAGTATATCCTTTGATAAGCTTCTCATACATGTCTTTTCCAACAAGGGAAATCGCTTGTTCTTCAAGATTTTGAGGATTAACAATACCCAAAGCCTTTACTTCCTTAGCGATGTGCTCTTTTGCTTCTTTAGGAGTCTTTACTCCCCACAATTGATAGAAAGTGTTCATATTAAAAGGAAGATTATAAAGTTCACCTTTATAATTTGCAAGTGGGCTATTCACAAAATTATTGAATGTCACAAATTGGTTTACATAATCCCACACCTCTTCATCGCTGGTGTGAAAAATATGTGCTCCGTATTTATGAACATCAATATATCCTGTTTTTTCACAATAAATATTTCCGCCTATGTGGTTTCTCTTTTCAATTACCAGACAATTTTTCCCTGCTTTTTTTGCCTCATGCGCAAAAACTGCACCATATAGCCCAGCTCCAACGATTAAATAGTCATACTTTTTCATTGATACGGCAACCCTCTTTCATTGTGAAATTATTTGATAAAAATTATCATGATTAATTAAATCCCATATGTTTTTGTAGCATTTGATACACTTGCAAAACTGTTTTTCTTCCTACTTCACCAGGTATGTGCAATGTTGTACCGATTAAGGAGAAGTGGCGAATTTTCTTATACATATCAGGATTTTTTTCTTTCATATATTCCCAAAGAGCCTTCTTGTCTGCAAGCCTTTGCTCACTGCCTTCTTTTAAAGCCATGACAGTCGAAACTGCTGTAACCAACACCAAATGATGGTACATATACGATTTCAAGTGCGCATTTGTGAAAGTTGTCAAATCATACTTATCATATAAAAGCTTATTAACTTTAATTTGTTGATCCAATCTTGATATCATCACTTTTTCATTTACCGACTGGTCATCTCTGCCAATGAAGTAATAATATAGACAAATATCATAGTAATACATTTTCTTTAAGTAAGGAAGTGGGAAGTATACATATGCATTATCAACATAGAATGTGTGATGTGGCAATTCAAGTTTGCATTCTCTTAAAACTTCTGTTCTATAAATCAATGAATGCATCATGAAATACTTATCAAGAGGGAATTTTTTAACATCGTCCCAAGTAAAAATTTTCCCAACAGGCAAGCAGTCTTTATAATTCATAAGCATTTTATTCTTTGCCTCTTGCTTATCATATAGAAAATCACTGATAACCATATCAACATCAATATCTGAACTCAACAACTCAAGCATCTTCACAAGATTTTCTTTATCAAGTCTGTCGTCACTGTCAACAATTTTAAAGTATTTTCCTGTAGCGTTTGCAAGACCGCTATTAACAGCGGAACCATGTCCCCCGTTCTCTTTGTGAACCACTTTAATGGTATCTGGATATTGACTTGCGTATTCATCTGCAATTTCCGCAGTATTATCTTTTGTTGAACCATCGTTAACTATAACTATCTCGATTTTCTCCAAATCCACAAGCAAACTTTCTATGCAATTTTTCATATAAGCAGCTGAATTGTAACACGGAACTGCAACTGTTAATAACTTCATTAAATGACTTCCTTTCAATATAAAACTTTATATAACTTTTAAATAGAAAACTTCAATTATAACACTTAAAATCTAAGTAATAAAACTTAAATCTCAAACAAACTAACCCAATAATCACAGATTAATCATCTGTTTTCTTCTTTTCCTCTTTTGGAAAATTTCATCTACAACTATAACACCTGCTCCAACCACCACAACAGAATAATATGTGAACAATCTCCAAATTATTATAGCAGCAAATATTTGTTCTGACGGAAAATAAGGGCCTAAAAACGCAGTAAACCCTAATTCTTGCGCTCCTGCAGCTCCTGGCATTGGCATAAATGAAACTGACGCTTGCAATAAAAACTGCAAAGAAGTTATCTCAAAAAACGAATAATTACTGTTTCCAAAAGCCCTAAAAACAAAAAATAAAACACTCATTTGCAAAATCAACTCGGGTATCGAAAGCAAGATACTGTAGAAAACTACTCTCTTTTTTTCTCTATATTTTTGAGAATATATTGCAAAATCTTCTTCGAATTTATTTACAGAATTCGTATATTTTTCTTTTTTCTTTATAAATTTAAATATTTGAATTAATTTTCTTAAAAATTTGCACAACTTAATTAAAAAAGTTTTGGAATAAAGCATTGGTAAAAACACAATAATCCATACAGAATTAACACACAAACCACCTATCGCAATTGGGATTAAAGTTGGTGTATGCAACATCAATTTGTCATACATGAACACCAAAGAAACAATTCCCAAGCTTACCAAAGCGACTTGATAGGTAAAAAACTTTAATGACAAAGTAGCAACAGAATTAGCAACGTTTATTCCGTTGTCTCTTTTTAAATACGCCACTTGCGCAGGTTGACCACCTGTTGCGCTTGGAGTAATCGCACAATAGTAAAGTCCTACTATTCCAACTTTTGCACACGAGCCATAATTAATATTATCTCCCATAGTCCTTAGCAAAAAGAAAATAATTAAAGCTTCGACAGCAACAAAAGCAATTTGCACTCCTCCAGCTAGAAATATATCGACACCAGACATGTTTTTAAGCGATGCAAACGACTCAAACAACTGGTTATTAGCAAAGCCTATAACCACAAGCGCCAAAATTGTAACGCCTAAATATATCGTGCTCCACGGTACCTTTTTTATTTTATTCATTAAATAATTCCTCTAAACAGATTTACTAATATCATATCATTTTTTTTGTGAAAAAGCAATGTTTTTTTATTTCACATAAAATTCACATAAACAAGTAATATTTTTATTGACATTGATTAGTTTAGTGTGTATACTAAATAGTACAGAAAATAAACTATTCAGTAGTGTACTATTTTATTTTGAAAGGGAAGAATATGCAAACTTATGATAAAACACAATTGTTTCATTTATTAGGTCAACTAAAACACATTTTCCAAATGCTTGAACCAAAATTGGAAGTTAATTTTACCGAATTTAGAGCTCTTAGGATTATACGTAATAATAACAATTCGCAGGAAAAAGTCTCCACAAAACCTCTTCACCAAGAATTGTTGATTAACAAATCAGCAACATCACAATTGTTGAAAAATTTAGAGCTTAAAGGTTTGCTAAAGCGTAATATGAATGATATTGACAGACGTAAAATCGATATTATTATAACCGATAAAGGGCAAGAAATTTTGGATAAAATGAAGAATTACGAAAAAACTCTTTCCCAAAGGATTTTTGATGATATGGGAGAAGAAAAAAGCGAGCAATTCATTAAGCTTTATTACGAGTTTTTATCTTCAGCAAAAAAAGTGTCAGAAAAATTACATGGAGAGGTTGAGAAAGCCACATGAAAAACATTATCAGATTTTTGAAACCATTTAAGATTATGCTGCTAATAGCAGTATCCCTATTGGCAGTTCAAGCAGTTTGCGAGTTATCGCTGCCTTATCAAATGTCTTCAATCGTAAATGTTGGAATTCAGCAAAATGGTATTAACGGAAGTTCACCAGAGGCAATCAGCGAGCAAGGATATGAATTCGCAACTGCTTTTATGAACGAAGACGAAAAATCACTAGTCCAGTCTGCTTACGAGATAAAATCGGGTGATGATTTACTTGATTTATACCCAAATGCAGCCGGAGAAACAGTTTATGTCAGAAAAGACAATGTTGATATAGATGCAGTTAATTCCGCTTTTGGCTACGGACTTTGGACTGCAATCAACGCAATGCAAAATCTAACAGCTGATATGCCTACATCAAGCACTGAAGACGCTGAAATGTCTGCTGCTCAATTTTATGAGGCGCTTCCAATATTGTCAACAATCCCACAAGAAAGCATAGACACAGCCAGAAATCAAACAGAGGCACTATATGGAGCCACAATCGGCACCAGCGCATCTATTTTCGTAAGTTTATTTTACGAGGAGCTAGGTGTAAATCTCGGTTCAATCCAACAAAGCTATATTATACAAATAGGCTTGATAATGATTGGTTTAACTGCAATCAGTGGAATTACAACTATTTCTGCTAACTTGTTTTCATCGAAAATTTCGGCTGGTGTAGCAAGGGATATGCGCTCAAAACTTTTTGATAAAATCAATAAATTTTCTAACAAAGAGTTCGACAAATTCTCCACTTCTTCACTTATCACTCGTTCAACAAACGACGTAACTCAAGTTCAAATGCTCCTCACAATGGGAATAAGATTTTTATTCTACTCTCCATTAATGGTAATCGGAGGAGTAG
>CAYJBU010000006.1:0-37484 GCA_964368155.1 uncultured Eubacteriales bacterium
AGAATATTCGAGTTTTTCTTGAACTCCTCAAACCAAGGAGACAATACCTCATATGTTACATTCTGAAGATTATCTAACTGAGGTTCTATGCCTATAGAGCACCATTCGTAAGTATTATCCACAAGAGTATTTGCTTCTTTTAATTCAAATATAAACGCTCTATCAGAATTATACCTAGCACCTAACATTTTAAGCAAATCATGTATTGATTCAGCAGGAGCTTTACCTGTACATAGAGTTTCTATACAAGTAATAATCGCCTGTTCTTCATCTAAACTCTCTCTAAGTTGAAGTTCCACTTTTACCAACTCTGTAACTTCAGTGGCAATTTCCATCCTAACATCTTTGCCCATTAAATTTATCTTTGTATCCCTAAGGTTATACCACCCATTAATAAGTTTATTGTATATTTTCCAAGTGTATATCTCACCTGTTTTAATTAAGTGATTTGTACAAAAATCACAAGGTGATTGATTACCTTGTAGCACTTCATAGCATTTCCTGTTTTTCCATTCTTCATCTGAAACTAATCCTAACTTTTCTCTTAAAGATTTATTTATATAATAAAGATCATATGTTTCAATATCACTTATATATATCGAGTCTTCAATTAAGTCAGCAACTAATGAAGGAATCTCATTATACATCATAGGAACTTCGCCCCCAATACTTAGATAATAGAAATGGCGCACACTCATATTAGTGTACACCATTAATTATACTTTATTTGCAAAGTTTTGTCAATTATATGAAACTATAATTCAATCCAAAGATGAAGGTTATTTAACCAATATTTTCTCTATTTCTACCACATACATCTCATGATAATCATTTTCAGGATAAAACTTTTTAATACTTTCATCAAGGCAATATTCTTCACTTAAATATTGTTTATAGAGTTTTTTTGTAATAAACACTTTTTCAGACTCAGCAAAATATGGAACTCCATCATAATCCAAAACAGAGAAATTTGCTTTGTTAATTTTATCCTCTTCCCTGCCTGACACTGATCCAAAATATGTCAATTGCTTCTTATACTTTGCTGGTAAAACACATAAAGAAAGCTTTTCACTACTGTCTACAAGCTCTTTTGTATATCTTTGAGGGCGAATAAAAATGTAAGCCACAGGTTTTCCCCACATAATTCCCATACCACCCCAAGAAGCAGTCATTGCATTGGTTTTTTCACCGCTTTTTGCAGTAATAAGCATCCACTCATCACCAATCATTGAAAAAGAATTAAAATTCAAATCTTTCGCAGAAATCTCATTAAACATCATAACTCTCCGTTCTTCCGAATTATTCGGCAAAATATTAATAATAACAATTGAAACAAAGCGTCGTTAGATATAATTTACAACAATTTCAGAATCTTCTACTTCAACGCTGATTCCACTGATTTTGTCTTCACCTTGTTCAACTATGACCGTAGCAATTTTGTCTTCAACAAGTCTTCTTATATTATTTCTTAAATCTCTCGCTCCATTTTTGCCATTAATTGATTTTTGAGCTAAAACATCACAGGCTTCAGCCGTGAATTTAAGTGCAATATCTTTTTCTTTTAGTGAATCAACATATTCATCTAACATTAATTTACTGATATCAACAAAATCATTTTTATCAAGTGGTCTAAAAATAATAATCTCATCAATTCTACTGATAAATTCAGGTCTCAAGAATTCTTTAAGCCCTTTTTCTGCTTTTTCACGACTCATGTCGTCTACACTTTTATTAAAGCCTAATGAGTTCTCTTTGTTATTGCTTCCAGCATTAGAAGTCATAACAATTACAGTATTTTCAAAATTTACTAATCTCCCATGTGCGTCAGTAATTCTGCCTTCATCAAGAATTTGCAACATAATATTCATTACATCAGGATGAGCTTTTTCTATTTCATCAAACAAAATTACCGAATATGGCTGACGACGAACTTTTTCTGTGAGTTGTCCTGCCTCGTCATAACCGACATAACCGGGAGGTGACCCGATAATTTTTGATACACTGTGTTTTTCCATATATTCGGACATATCAAGACGAATTAGCGTTTCGGGGCTGTCAAATAGCTCCTTTGATAGCACTCTAACTAACTCCGTTTTACCTGTTCCGGTAGGACCGACAAAAATAAACGAAGCTGGGTGCTTTCTAGGACTCAATTGAACTCTACTTCTCTTTATTGCTGCTCCTAAAGCATTAACCGCTTCCTTTTGACCAATAATTTTTTTAGAAATAGAAGTTTCAATATCAGCAAGCTTATTTAAATCGCTTTTTTGTATCTTTGACGCAGGAATCCCAGTCCAAAGCTCAATTACATATGCTAAATCATCGTCAGTAACATCAGCATACACTTTGCTTAAATCAAACTCAGCTAACTGTTGCTCGGCTACTGTAGTTTCATAACGAGCTTTTGCCAACGCTTCATAATCAGGGCTGTCAGAAGATTCTAATCTCTCCTGATTTTTTCGAATTTCATCTAACTTTTCAGAAAAATTTTGATATTCTTCTAAGTTTTTGTTTCTCAAGGCAGCACATGTACAAGCCTCGTCTAATAAATCTATTGCTTTATCAGGCAAATATCTATCCGTAATATATCTTTCAGAAAGAACAACAAGTCTTTTAGCTATTTTTTCGCTTACTTTCACTTTGTGGAAAGATTCATAGTATGTTTTTATCCCCAAAACTACTTCTGTAGCCTCATGAATAGAGGGTTCATTTACTATTACTGGTTGAAATCTTCTCTCAAGAGCAGCGTCTTTTTCAATATGTTTTCTATATTCTTTGAAGGTTGTCGCTCCAACTACTTGAACCTCACCTCTAGAAAGGGCAGGCTTTAAAATATTAGCTGCATTCATGCTACCTTCAGAATCTCCTGCACCCACAAGGTTATGAACTTCATCAATAAAAAGAATAATATTTCCACATTGCTTTACTTCTTCAACAAGCCCTTTAATTCTGCTTTCAAACTGACCCCTAAATTGTGTTCCAGCTACAAGAGAGGTTAAGTCTAACAATTGGACTTCTTTATTCTTTAGTCTTTGCGGAACATCACCATTAGCAATCCTTATAGATAAACCCTCTGCTATAGCTGTTTTTCCTACGCCGGGTTCACCAATAAGACAAGGATTATTCTTTGTACGTCTCGATAAAATCTGAATAACTCTTTCAGTCTCTCTGTCTCTTCCTATAATTGAATCTAATTCGCCACGCCTTGCTTTTCCCGTAAGATCTGTGCAATAGCTTTGAATATTTTTCTTTTTCTGTTTATGGAAATCTTTCTTTTCCTTTTTCACTTCTGGTTTTTGCTCTGCGTTTTGCCCAAATATTTGCTCAATAGGCAACGCTAGGGAGCCACCAAAAGAAAAATCATCTTCATCGTCTCCATCTTCTGTATTCATGAGCGCAGTCATTCCCTCACTCATTGAATCTAGCATTTCATCTGTTATTCCCATCTGAGACATAATATCGTTTACAGGTTTTAACCCCTTCTCTTTTGCACAAATAAGGCACAATCCTTCGCTTTTATCACTACCATGAGATATAAAGACAACAGCTGGTCTTTTTTTACAATTTGAACATAATTTCAACATTAACATTTCCTTTCAGCAACACATAATAACACTCTATATACAAGATATTCTGCTACCACTATAACTATACACCAGAAGCAAATATAATGTATAAACATTGTATTAATTTTTGCTATTAATTTTGGAGATTCGCTCAGTTTTTTCTTGATAATCTCCTGCGACTATTTCTTTATATACAAGATAATATCTGATTGCACTGTAAATCATTAATATAGATGTTACACTTAGGAGTGTAATAGACACTGTTAGGAACAAATCATGCCCCACATTGTTAATATCCAACAAAACTGTCACGCCAACGGACATGTAAAAAAACGCAGTAGTAATTTTCCCATACCACCTTGCTGCACAAGGTCTTTTTCTATCTTTTAACAGAGATGCTGCCATGACCATCATACTGAATTCTTTAAATAAGAAGAGAATGAAAAAAGGTATAAGCGCAGGAAATTTATAAGCCAGACAACCAGCTACTGCTACTTGTGTCAGTTTATCCGCAAAAGGATCAAGAATTTTCCCTAAATCAGTAATTTGATTAAGTTTTCTTGCAATAAATCCATCTACTAAATCACTTAAACCAGATGATATCAGTAACAACACCGAAACAAACAACTGATCCTTAATATAATAATATACAAAAATAGGAATTATTAGTATTCTGCAAACAGAAATCAAATTGGGAATTGTAAAATTAGTTTTTACCATAGTATTGTTCATATCCTTATACCTCTCAAATAAATTAGCTGACTATGTAAGAGAAAGGATTATAGTTTAAAATCAGATTTGAAACTACTGAATCCTCGAACGCTTTAACAACCTCCGCAGAAATCGCTTCTCCAATAAGCCCTGAACCAAACTGAATTGTAATAACAAAAAGCCACGCAATAACTAGACCGAATAATAATCCAAAAACACTACCTAGCCCTTGATTTAACTGTGCTAAAACAGGAAATTTAAGAATCCCTGTTAACAATCCTGACAACGCTTTTATGACAATAATAAACAGTATAAACAAAATAATCAAAGCGAAGAACTGAATTATCAAAATGAATACGGGAGCAACAGCGTCTACAATTGCATTTGTGGCTACCTCTGAAGTTCCTACCGCCGCGTCTACCAGACTAGCTTGAGTAATTCCTCTACCTTCTAACAACTCAATTACAAACGTTGGTAATGTTTCAAAGAAACTCCTCACCGCTATCGAAGGATCAGACTTATCTAAAATCTCAAACACTCTGTTGTAAACACCTTCTCTGACAAAACTTTCATAAATCAAATCAGAAACAGAAACTGCTACTGCAGAAGCCAGAACAGCGGCTGCTACAGCTCCAAACAAATCTGTCAATGACTTCACGACGCCTTTCTTATAACCCGACCATGTCGTAAAAATAAGAATCAACACAATTATTATATCGATAACATAGGACATTATTTATCTCCTTAACCTTTTTTATTTATTAATTTTATTTGTTAGACATTATTGCATATATAATCAAAGAAAAATGCCTCATATATACAACAACGAGAATTAGTAATAATCTGCAATATAAATTTGACTTTTTAACTAATATAACACAAAAAAGCAAATTATTCAAGTACTTTATCTAACAAGTAGAAGTCTGATTTCACTTAATCCCAGCACATAAGCATAATTTTCATCTTTCATCACAAAACTCTTTGCATCAAAGCCTGCATCTTCGCTGGTGACCAACTTCATGTGAACATCGTAAGTAATCAAAACTTGATTTGATAACAAAGTGATTTCTCCTGCATATCCACCAATGATATCTACTTTATAGTCACTTTCTATCATTCTTGGTGTGATGCTATTTTCAAAAATATAAACTGTACCCGGTCCCTCACCAGAATAGCTCGACAGGGCAATCGCCGTTCTACTTCCTAAGTCGCTAACTGCAGTTAACTGTTCATTTTCATAATCAAAGGTCTCAAAGGTAGTGTTGTTAACTCTTATTAATGCTTTATCACCGATGCAATAATATTGTTTACCTCCATTGTATGCAATTTGAGTGATAAGGTTATCAAAAGAATCAAACTCAGCAATTGGTTCTTCAACATCAAAGTCAAATACATAAATTTTTGATTTTAAAATTCCTCCACTGCTGTCAATCAAAGTGACAATACCTCCTTCGCCACTTTCATCAATGCTTACAGAGCTTGCATACCCTTCTGCAAAATCGTAAACATATTTGAGTTCACCAGTTTCAAAATATACCGAGAGCTTAGAAGTGTAATCTACAGGTTGAGTCAAAACAGCATATCTTCCATTTGCTGCAATATCTACGCCCGTAACCTTATCTTCGGTTACAACATCTGAAATGCGTTCATCACTACTAACTGTAGTAAAATTTTGCCCACCAATACTATGAATAATATAGTTCCCTTCACTTTGTTGCATAGTAGGATTTGGGTAACTATGCCTATATGATAATTTTTGCGAACCATTTTCTCTTACAATCGTCAAAGTTGTGTCACTCAAAACAGCTACTTCATTATCATATGAAACAATGTTATTAATATTTAGAGCCGGTCACAGATACAGGAAAACCATCACCGACAATACTTAACCCAAATGTGGATTCCATCCATTCA
This sequence comes from uncultured Eubacteriales bacterium, assembly GCA_964368155.1. GTDB lineage: Bacteria > Bacillota > Clostridia > Oscillospirales > Acutalibacteraceae > SIG603. Next base: position 6,192 of record CAYJBU010000006.1, read on the forward strand.
GTAATTTTTTCAGGAGTGAAATTTTCTCCAAAAAGATAAAAAAACAAAGAAAGCATCATAATAAAAAATATAAGTATATATCTCTTTATTGCTTTGCCACTAAAGAATTTTTTATAGTTCACTGAAGCTTCTACAACTTCTGTCCCCTCATAATAATCTTCATGCGTAACTTGCATGTCATCACTAACTATTTTTTCTTCTCGCTTTTTCATTAAAATGCCCCCTTTCATTCGTAAAATTATTAAAACTCATAAAATACTTTATTCAAATACAATCCTTGAGCAGGCGCAGTCACACCTGCATGTGACCTGTTTTTTGCTTTGATTATGCTAGGAATACTATCTTCTTTTATTTTTCCCTCTTGAACTTTCAGCAAAGTCCCCACCATAATTCGAACCATATTGTACAAAAAGCCATCTGCGCTTACAGTGAATATTACTTTGTCGCCTTCTTTACTGACACCTGCATCTAAAACAGTGCGTCTCATATCACCTAAAACTCTTGAGTCCTTTGTGCAAAATGATGTGAAATCGTGTTTACCAATAAAATGCTTTGCTGCCCTATCAAGCTGTTCGACATCTATATCATACCAAAAATGAAATGCTCGTCCATCTAAAAAAGGATCGCGAATTTTATTATTCCATATTTCGTATTTATATTCCTTTCCTTTGCATGAATATCTTGCATGGAAATCCATACTTACTTCCTTTGCACTTAAAACAACAATGCTGTTGGGCAAGAAATGATTTAATGCACCCACCAACCCTTGTGGTGTTATCGGATTATCTATCTTTAAACTGATACAAAATTCTCTTGCATGCACACCACTATCAGTGCGACTACACGCCTTTATATCTACTCTTTGTTTTAATATTTTATAAAGAGCGTTTTGAAAACATTCTTGGACTGTCATTGCATTATCCTGAATTTGCCACCCGTGATATTTTGAGCCATCAAAAGAAATAGTCAATAAAATATTTTTCTCCAAACCAGCTATCCTTCCTGATTGTTTTGTACACAAACTATATAATTTAACCTTATCTAACAATGGGTAAGAACAAAAAATTCAAATAGATGAATACCCCAAGAAAAGCAAAACACAGCAATAGAACCACAACATCTAATTTTTGTATGGAAAGAATTTTCATTTTAGTTCTACCCTCACCACCTGTGTAGCATCGACTTTCCATTGCAGTAGCTAAGTCATACGCTCTTCTAAACGCAGAGACAAACAAAGGAACTAGCACCGGTATCAGAGCTTTAATTCTTTGTAGCAATCCGCCACTTTCCATGTCCGCACCCCTTGCTTTTTGCGCAGACATGATTTTATCTGTTTCTTCTAGCAAAGTAGGCACAAATCTAAGCGCGATTGTCATCATCATCGCAAATTCGTGAACCGGTACCTTTATCTTAGATAACGGTTTTAACAATCTTTCAATTGCATCTGTCAATTGAGTGGGCGAAGTCGAAAAAGTTAAAACAGAACTAATAAAAATAAGAGTTACAATCCTTAACGAAATAAGTATGCTGTTAAAAATAGAGCCCCATGTAATATTAATAAATCCCCAAGAAAAAAGTGGTTCTCCCGTTCCATAAAACAGATTTAAAATCGAGGTAAATGCAACAATGAACAAAATTGGTTTTAAAGATTTTGCATAAATTTTCATTGGAACTTTCGATAAAACCATTTGTGTGAAAACGAAACACATTACCAAAGCCATGTTCACAAAATTAAACGCTGTAAAAATCATTACAATGAAGAAAATTGTAAGGCAAATTTTCATTCTGGGGTCTAAGCGATGAATTATACTTTTTGTCGGAAAATATTGTCCGATAGTTATATCAGAAATCATAATTAATTATATCTAAAAGAAGCATAAATAGTATAAACTTTAAACTCTCTTGCCTCTGTTTCCTTTCATTCCTTAAAATTAATTTCCATTTTTTAATAACGGAATTAACTGTGACAAAGCATCTTCAATCCTAAGTGTACCAGGGTCAACAGGAAGACCTCTATCGTAAAGTTTTGTCATAATATGTGTTATTTGAGGAACTTTCAAACCCATTGACCGAAGTGTCGGTCCCTGCGAAAAAACTTCTTTTGTGTTTTCTAGCATTGCTTTTTCACCTTTATTCATCACAAGAACTCTATCGCAAATTCTCCCAACATCTTCCATACTATGCGAAACTAACACAATCGTATTATTTGTGTGTTTATGATACGATAATATTTGTTTTAACAGCAACTCGCGTCCCATCGGATCAAGTCCTGCAGTAGGCTCGTCCAAAATTAAGACAGGAGAATTCATTGCAATAACACCTGCAATTGCTGCTCTTCTTTTTTCTCCTCCCGATAACTCAAAGGGAGATTTTTTCCACAAGTCGCTTTTAAGACCTACAAATTCAGCTGCTTGTACCGCTTTTTCATGTGCTTCACTTGGACTCAATCCCATATTTAAAGGACCGAAGCAAATATCTTTAATGACAGTTTCATCAAAAAGTTGGTATTCAGGATATTGAAAAACCATCCCAACTTTAAATCTGACAGCACGAATTTTTTTCGGTTCTTCCCATATATCTTTACCATCAAGCAGAACTTTTCCTGAAGTTGGCTTAATCAAACCATTTAGCATTTGAACAAAAGTGGATTTCCCACTTCCTGTATGTCCAATTATGCCTAGAATTTCCCCTTCGTTGATAGAAATATTCAAGTTTTTCACAGCTGTTTTTTCAAAAGGTGTGCCAGCTGCGTATACATATTCTAAATCACGAGTTTCAATTTTTACCATTTACACTCTCCAAATCAACATTTCCGATAAACTTTTCCAATAACTCAATACATTCTGCTGTATTCATCGGCTGTCCTTCTAAATCTATTCCTTCTTTTTTCAATAAATATGCAAATTCTGTCGCCTGAGGAACATCAAGCCTATGCTTTTTTAACATTTCTACATCAGAAAAAACTTCTCTTGGATTTCCATCTACAAGTACATTGCCATCATCCATGACAATCACTCTGTCAGCTCTTGTTGCTTCATCCATGTAATGAGTAATCAAGATAACTGTAATACCTTTTTCATCGTTCAGTTTTCGCAATGTTTCCATTACTTCTTCTCTGCCTTTTGGGTCAAGCATTGCAGTGGGTTCATCAAGCACAATGCAGTTTGTTTGCATCGCCAAAACTCCTGCAATGGCGACTCTTTGCTTTTGCCCTCCCGACAATTTAAATGGCGCGTGTTCTCTATATTCATACATATTTACTGCTTTTAACGCCTCGTCTACACGCTCTCTAATCTCAAGTGGAGGAACTCCCAAATTCTCAGGCCCAAAAGCAACGTCTTCTTCTACAATCCCAGCAACCAATTGATTGTCGGGATTTTGCAACACAAGCCCCACAAGCCTTCTGATTGCTATGTGATTTGCTTCATCGGAACTATCCAGCCCATCAACAAAAACTTTTCCAGCAGTAGGAGTAAACATTGCATTGAAAATTTTAGCCAAAGTAGATTTTCCACAACCGTTGTGTCCCAACAGTGCAACAAACTCGCCTTTTTCAATTACCATATTAACGCCTTTTAAAGCTTCAATACTTTCTACTTCATGCGCGTTATAACTATATCTTAAATCTTTTACTTCAATAAAAGCCATTCTATCTATGCCTTTCTTAATATCTGCAATTAAACGCTTTTAGCTTGACAAATATAATCTACAATTCAGAAAACAAGTTCAATCAATATCGGTCATGCTATCCTAAACAGAAAAAATAGTATAGTTTAAACTTGTTTCATACTAATCCTTAGACTGCCACATTGCTGTGCTTCCACACGGTAAAACCCAACCTGTTTCAGTTACTTTTAAACCTATTTCGTCAGAGCTTACTTCGCCTGCGAATTTTTCTTTTATTAAAATACTCAACAAATATGACATTATCGAATGGGAAACTCCTGTTGTATAAGTATTTAGTATAAAAAACAAGGGGTTATCGGACAAGATAGGAACGCACATCTTAACAAAGTCAAACAGTTGCTCTTCAAGTTTCCACACTTCTCCACCAGGCCCTCTTCCGTATGATGGAGGGTCCATAATTATCCCATCGTATTTATTCCCACGTCTTATTTCTCTTTGGACAAATTTAACACAATCATCTACGAGCCATCTAACAGGTTTATCAGCAAGACCCGAAGCCTCTGCATTCTCCCTTGCCCATTGCACCATTCCTTTTGATGCATCCACATGAACTACTTCAGCTCCAACACTCATACAAGCGAGTGTTGCGGCTCCTGTGTAGCCGAATAAATTTAACACCTTTATAGGCCTGTTAGCCTTTTTAATTTTATCCATAGTGAACGACCAGTTAACCGCCTGTTCAGGAAAGACTCCTGTGTGTTTAAAACCCATAGGTTTAAGCCTAAAAACTAAATCTTCATACTTAATCTTCCACACATCAGGTATCTTTTTATAGGTCTCCCAATGTCCTCCGCCTGTACTTGAACGATTATATCTTGCGTGAGCATCTTTCCAAAGCGGATTTTTTCTCTCAGAATTCCATATAATTTGCGGGTCCGGTCTAATTAAAACTATATCTCCCCAACGCTCAAGCCTCTCACCAAAACTAGCGTCTATCAACTCATAATCTAACCATTTAGCTTCTCTCATAATACTTCCATCTTTTCCTTACACTTATTCCACTTCACAACTAATAATGAACATCAATTTTATGTCAATTGAGTTCTAATTACATCTGCAACTTCATTAGCTACTTCATAAATAAACTCTTCACTTTCTCCCTCAACCATAACTCTAACTAGTGGCTCAGTTCCAGAAGGCCTTACAACTATTCGACCTGTGTCACCTAACTTCGCCATAGCATTTTCAATCGACTTTTTAACTTTTGAATTTGTATAAAAAGAAATTTTACCCTCTGCTGAGATATTAATATTAATCATTGTTTGAGGGTACTTTCTCATGCAAGTACGCAAAGAAGAAAGCGCTGACTCACGTCTTTTAACAATACTTAGTAATTTCAGGGCTGTTAGCTGTCCATCGCCAGTTGTGATGTAGTCCAAAAAGATGACATGCCCGCTTTGCTCCCCACCTAAGCTGTAGTTATGTCTTTGCATTTTATCAAGAACATATCTATCTCCAACTTTTGTTGATTGGTAATTAATTCCATTTTCTTCGCAAAACTTAATCAAACCTAAATTTGACATTATTGTACCTACTAAAGTGTTCTTTGCAAGCACACCACGAGATTTCATATCTAAAGCACACAAAGCCATTATCTCGTCACCGTCCATAATTTCACCTTTGTCATCTACGCAAAGGAAACGGTCTGCATCGCCATCAAAAGCTAATCCCATATCAAGTTTATTCACTTTAACATACTCAACTAATTTTTCCATGTGAGTTGAACCACAATTTTCATTTATATTCACCCCATCGGGTTTATTTGCAAGCATATGGCAAGTTGCACCCATTTCAGTGAATAAAGTTTGAGCAGTAACACATGAAGAGCCGTTAGCGCAATCAATTGCGATATTCATACCTTCAAATGTATTATCTATAGCGCATTTAACGTAATCAATATACTCTCTGCAAGGATTTTTAGCATATGATACCATTCCTAAACCTCCATGAGTAGGCAAGGGCTGTAAAACAACCTCCTTATGAAGAATTGCTTCTATCCTCTCTTCTAATTCATCAGGCAATTTAAAACCGTCAGCACTAAATATTTTAATTCCATTATATTCATACGTGTTGTGCGAGGCAGAAATCATAATTCCTGCGTCAGCCTTGTATTTTTTTACCAATACAGCAACAGCAGGAGTTGGTACCACACCTACACTCACTACATCTGCACCACTTGCACATAAACCCGCTGAAAGTGAAGCTTCAAGCATATCACCTGAAATTCTTGTGTCTTTTCCAATTATGAATTTCGGCTTTAAATTCTCGTCATTTTTCAGCAAAACTGCAACAGCTTTTCCTAAATCAAATGCTAACTCAGCAGTTAAGCTAACGTTTGCTATTCCTCTTATTCCATCAGTACCAAATAATCTAGCCAAATTAACGACCATCCTTTCATGATAAACCACAACGTTTTGAACGATTTTACGTAAGTAAAATTTAAGTCGTAAGACTTAAATACACAAACCTTGCCGTTTGAAATTTTTTTCAAACTAACACCTTAATTTCATATTTTATTCAAACTTCATTTGAGCATCCTCTGCTAAATCTTTCGGAACAGGTAATCCTAAATGAATATAAGCTTGTCGTGTCACACAGCGACCTCTCGGTGTGCGCTTCAAAAACCCAATTTGCATTAAATAAGGCTCTAAAACATCTTCAATTGTTACGCTTTCTTCTCCAATAGCTGCTGCTAGTGTTTCAATTCCCACCGGTCCGCCTGCGTAAAATTTAATTATAGCTTCAAGCATTCGTCTGTCGCCTGAATCTAGTCCTAAATCATCCACTTCCATTCTGTCGAGTGCGACCTTAGTAGTATTATATGTGATCATGCCATTACTCATTACTTGAGCAAAATCTCGAATTCTTTTTAAAAATCTATTTGCAATTCTCGGAGTACCTCTTGAACGAGAAGCTAACTCCAAAGAACCAGTAGCATCTATATCCACTCCCAAAATACCAGCACTTCTACTAATAATCTTTGAAAGCTCATCAGGAGTATATAATTCTAATCTTAATACCACACCAAATCTATCTCTAAGTGGGGCAGAAAGTTGTCCTGCCCTTGTCGTTGCACCAACTAATGTGAATCGTTGAAGTGGCAAATGATACGACGTTGCCATTTGTCCTTTTCCTGTGATAATGTCAATCGCAAAATCTTCCATTGCAGGATACAATATTTCTTCTACCGTTCTTGGCAGTCTGTGAATCTCGTCTATGAACAACACGTCACCCTCAGAAAGGGAAGTCAGCAAAGCTGCTAAGTCTCCCGGCCTTTCGATTGCAGGACCACTGGTAATTCTTAAATTAACACCCAATTCATTTGCGATAATCGAAGCTAAAGTAGTTTTTCCTAATCCTGGAGGTCCATAAAGCAACACATGGTCAAGCGATTCTTTTCTCAATTTTGCTGCTTGAATGTAAATGCTTAAATTTTCTTTAACTTTTTCTTGTCCTATATAATCTTCAAGCCTTTTAGGGCGCAAAGGATTGTCTATCTCGTTATCATTATTTGTATATTCAGGGTCAACCATTCTGTTTTCATAGTCGGTATCTTCTGTAAACAACATATTTATCACCACCCTTTCATGAATCAAAAAAAACTCTTTTGAAATATCAAATTATTATATTAAAGAAATTACTTTGCAAAAGATTTAAGTGCTAATCTAATTATTTCTTCAGTTTTCAATGAAGAATCTATTTTAGCAACTGCAAAAGCAGCCTCTGATGGACTATATCCAAGAGCTACTAGCGCACCTGTAGCTTTCGCAGAATTTGCACTTGCATCGTTAAGCACAACTCCACTGTTTTGAGAACTCTCGTCTTTAACTTGGCTTAACATATTCCCTGCTTTATCTTTAAGTTCAAGAACAATTCTACTAGCTAGTTTCGGACCAACACCATTAGCTCTTGCAAAAGCCTTGCTATCTCCGGAAGCAGCTGCTATAGATATTGCATCAGGGGTCAATTCCGACAAAATCGCCAATCCCACTTTTGGGCCAACTCCACTGATATTTGTCAATAACTTAAAAAAATCCATTTCTCTGTTTGTTGCAAAACCAAACAAATCCAAAGCATCTTCTCGCACATTTAAATGAGTGAACAAAGTCACTTCTTCTCCAACTCTTGGCAAAACCTTTTGAGTGTTGAATGAAATAGAGCACTTAAACGCGACTCCTCCACAACTAATTGCAACCATTGTAGGTTCTTGGTGAATTAATTTTCCTGTTAAACTGTAAAACATACCCTAAACCATCTACTTTCTTATATTAACAAGAGGTCTTTTATGAACTTGTGCATGACAAATCGCTAGTGCTAACGCGTCTGCAACATCATCAGGTTTTGGAGCTTCTTTAAGTCCTAAAAGCCTTTTAGTCATTTCTATTACTTGAATTTTCTCTGCTTTTCCATATCCTGTAACAGCCGATTTAACTTGAAGAGGAGTATATTCAAAAACTTTCACTCCATTTTGTTCTAACGCTAGCATGATAACTCCGCGAGCCTCCGCCACTTGAATTGCAGTTTTCTGATTGTTCTGAAAAAAGAGTTTTTCCACTGCTGCATGTTTTGGTTTATATTTTTGCAGTAGCTGTGTAAGTTCATCATAGATTTTTGAAAGTCTCTTATTAAACTCCATATCTGCATGAGTAATGATTGCTCCGTATCCAGGAGTTCTGAATTTCCCCGAATTACTATCCACTATACCGACACCCACAATTGCATAACCAGGGTCAATTCCAATTATATACAAATGTGCCACCTCCAAAAACCATAGTGAATTTTACTCAACACCCTGTAGTATATCACTTTTTCCAAAAAATTGCAAGATTTAATAAGTAAATAATGTATATATAAATTAAAGTTGCAAACAACTAAAACGAGAGTTGCCCAATTAATTTTACATTAAAATATTCGAAAACCAACTTACGGAGGTTCACAAAATGAAACTATCAAAGCGAGCTACTATTATAATTATTTCAACATTTGCAGTTTTGATTACATTGTTCACTATTTTGTTCATCACAGTTTTAAATCACGGAGAAAAATACAGGTTAGATTTATCTCTTAGTTACTCAAGGAGTCTGGGGGAATTTAACGAAAACTTAGCTAAAATGGAAACAGCATTAAAACAAGCAAAATACGTCTCAACTCCAACGGGAATAGGTGCTGTAACAGGAGCAATAAGAGAATCATCAGGAGCGGCTTCAGCTACTATAAGCTATCTACCCTTTTCTGAAAATAATATTGAAGAGATAGAGAAATCTCTATCGGTAATGGGTGACTTTGCTTTGTATCTAGAAAACAAAATAGCTTCGGGAAAAGAGCTTGACGAAGACGATTATATTGGATTTGAATATCTGGCAGAGCATTGCAACAAGATTTATGAAACTTTTTCAGAAATACAAACTAATGTAGACAACGGAACTGCAAACATTGGCGAAACTCATGACATACTTCAAAAAAGCTTGCGAATTCCATCTATAGAAGAGTTTGATAACGGATTAAACGAAATAGCTAGTGAAGTATCTGCTTTGCCCAGACCAATCTATGACGGGGCATTCTCGGAGCATATCGAGCAAAAGGAAGCAATGTTTCTAAAGGATAAAAAAGAAGTAAGCGAAGGAGTAGCGCAAAAAATCGCAGCTAAATATTTAGACATATCCGAAGACAGTCTATCCTTAGTGCACAGCGATAACAGTTCGTTGGCATCGTATCAGTTTTCAGGAGAGGACTACAGTATAAAAATAACAAAACTTGGTGGACAAGTCCTATACTATAAGAAAAACACAGATACATCGAACACTTCATTGCAATATGAAGATGCACTTGCAGCTGCTAAAAAAGAGTTGGAGGAATTAGGGTTTATGAATATGGTCGACGTGTTCTATACAGTAAACGACAATATATGTTCAATCAACTTTTGTGCTATACAAAACGATGTTATTCTATATACAGATTCTGTTAATGTAAGCATTGAGTTAAACGAGGGTGGAATGGTTGAACTAACCAGTGAGGGATATCTGCTTAATCACTACGAAAGAGAATTGACACAACCTGCTATAACTCAGGAAGAAGCTGCTGCTTCAATCAGCGAGAAACTAGAAATCCAAGAAGTGAGGCTATCAATTATCCCCAGTGCAGGAAAAGAAGAAATTCTCACCTATGAATTTACTTGCGCAGACAAGCAAACAGGTGAGAAAGTAGATGTTTTTATTAATTCAGAGAGTGGTTACGAAGAAAGAATATATATTATCAAAGAGTTTTAAGTTTATACAAGAAGTAGTTATACCTCATCTGCAGGATTTACCAAACTCTTTCTGACTTTAAGTGAAACAAAGAAAAGTACTGTTCCAAAAACAAAAATACAGGCTACTAGTGTGTAAAATAATTTCCCTCCTAATATATCAAACATATATCCGCCAACCATGTTTCCAGCAATTCCAGCAATTGAAGCTACTGCGGCATATATTGTCTGTGCTGACGCTTTTAGCCTGTCAGGAGCAAGTTTGAAAATATACATTGCATTAGACCCAATGAAAATTCCATTACCCAGCCCAAAAAAAGCAGCACAAATTATAATAGAATTCAAATCAGCTGCCCAAAATCCGAGCAAGATACATTCAAGACCCATCATTAAAAATCCGATAATTAACAAATATTTCAGGTTGATTTTTTTTCTTAGCCTAGCCATGAAAACTAAACAAGGAATTTCAAACAACGCCTTAACTGCAAAGACACTTGCGATACTGTCGCTTTTCACCCCGATACTTTCCATATAATAGGCATAAAAATTCACTTCTGCGTTTACTGCAAACTGCACTATAGCCATTACTATCAAAAAGCTAACATAATAATAGTTTTTTAACAAGGGTTTTAATGATAATTTTTGCCTCTTTCCTATTGAATTATGTTTTATTATCGGGTCAGGAGCAAAAATAATACATATTATAGCAATTAGTGCAAGTCCTCCATAGATAGGAAAAGACACCTCAATTCCCCACTGCGACACAGTCCAAGTGGCAACAAAACAAAATAACGCAAAGCAAAGTGAACCTAGCGAGCGAACTATTCCAAAATTTATCCCTTTGTTAGCGCAAGTCCTAACAGTAAAATTATCAAGCAATGTAGGCGTGACGTTTTTAAATGCATTAACAAGTGGGTAATATGCAAAAAATAAAATTAACGTATAATCTTGCCCAATAGGAACCAATGGAATTAATGAATAAAACACAGCAGAACAGATTAATGTAATCAACAAAGTTTTTTTAACCGAATTAATCTTATCGCTTAGCATACCAAAAAACATCATTGAAAAAATAGTAACAGTGCTGTTAATTGCGTTTATATTACCTACTACAGCAGCAGAATAACCTAATTGCTGTAAATAAACCCCAGAATATATAACAAAAGCCCACGAAGTAAAAAAAGTGCTTTGTACAGAAGCTAAGCTGAAAAAAGATTTCATCTCATCAGAAATATTCTTTAGTTTCATATTGACACTCCGTTCAGTCGCATAATACTTACATTCAACAATTTTATTCTACCCATCCTTTTTGAAATCTTGCTAAATTGTAACAGTTTTTGCATCATTTTGAAAAACAACAAAATATATAGATTAAAATGCAATTTGAATGTACTTTGCCAAAAGTACTCCTCAGCCTAAGTATATCATATAAGTTGTATTAGTCAATAGAGAAAATATTTTTCTCCATTAAATCAAAAAAACTTTTATTACGACGAGAATTAATATGTTTTTTTGTCAGATATACACAAAAGCTGAAATGATTGCTAATCAATATTCATAATCTGATTTTTATTTTTTCTATTGAAAATCCTTGCTATTAGTGTTATAATTTCTTATTAACATACACAGATTAATAAATATTACTAAGTGCATTATAAGAAAGGAATATAATATGCTTGAAACTAACATTACTTCGAAATTTGTGAAAGAGGGGCTAACATTTGACGATGTTCTTCTTATCCCCGCAGAGTCAAACGTATTGCCAACGCAAGTTGATTTTTCTACTAACCTCACTAAAAAAATCAAATTAAACGCTCCATTAATGACTGCTGCTATGGACACAGTAACTGAAGCTGATATGGCAATTGCTATTGCTCGTGAAGGCGGAATTGGCATAATCCATAAAACTATGAGTATTGAAAATCAAGCTGATTTGGTTGACAGGGTAAAACGTTCAGAAAACGGGGTAATTGTTAATCCTTTCTCTTTAACCCCTGATCGTCTGGTACGTGAAGCAGACGATCTAATGAGAAAATATAAAATTTCAGGAGTGCCAATCTGCGAGAGTGGAAAATTAGTTGGTATTATAACAAATCGTGACATACGCTTTATGACAGGAGACGATTTTGACCAACCATGTGCAAATGTCATGACTAAAGATAGACTCATTACCGCACCTGTTGGAACAACAATGATTCAAGCTCAACAAATTTTAAGACAACATAGAATTGAAAAACTTCCTTTAGTAGATGCACAAGGATTCCTAAAAGGACTAATCACAATAAAGGACATTGAAAAAGCAGTTATGTATCCCAGATCTGCTAGAGATTCAAGAGGAAGACTGCTATGTGGCGCTGCTATCGGAGCAACTGCAGACGTACTAGAGAGGGTTGCAGCTTTAATTGATGCAGGTGTTGATGCTGTTGCACTAGATTCAGCACACGGACACAACAACGGTGTTCTTCAAGCTATTTCTAAAGTTAAAGCTAAATATCCAAATGTCCAGTTAATCGGTGGAAACATCGCTACTGCTGAAGGTGCAAAAGCTCTAATCGACGCTGGCGCAGACTGTGTTAAAGTTGGAATCGGACCTGGCTCCATTTGTACTACCCGTGTAGTTGCAGGTATTGGTGTCCCTCAAATCACTGCTGTTTATGACGCTGCTTGTGAAGCATCGAAACATTCAATCCCTGTCATTGCTGACGGTGGAATTAAATACAGTGGTGACATTGTTAAAGCTTTAGCTGCCGGTGCTCACGTTGTTATGCTTGGTTCAATTGTTGCAGGATGTAAGGAATCCCCAAGTGAATATGAGCTTTATCAGGGCAGACAGTTTAAAGTTTATCGTGGCATGGGAAGCCTTGGAGCAATGAACAAAGGTAGCGGAGACAGGTATTTCCAATCAAGCGAAAGAAAGCACGTTCCTGAGGGAGTTGAAGGTCGTGTTCCTTACAAAGGACCACTAGCTGATACAACTTTCCAACTTTTAGGTGGATTGCAAGCAGGTATGGGTTACACTGGTTGTGCTACTATCGAAGAACTTCACAGCAAGGCTCAATTTGTAAGAATTACCGGTGCTGGATTGAAAGAAAGCCATCCACACGATATCAACATCACAAAAGAAGCTCCAAACTATTCAAGCAATAATTATTAATTTTGCATTCTATTCTAAAAAAATTATAAAAAAAATTTCAGCCTGTGAGAATTTCTTATCAGGCTGTTTTTTTATATGAAATAATTTGTAACAAAACTTTATATCATTAGTTAATATTGTGAAAGGAGTTTTATTTGTGGAGTTTGAAGAAATATATGAATTGTATTTTAAAGATGTATACATTTTTCTGCTTAACTTAACTCGAAACAAAACTATAGCAGAAGACATAACTCAAGATACATTTTATAAAGCACTGAAAAAAATTGATACCTACAACGATAAGAACGGAGTAAAACCTTGGCTTTTCACAATTGCTAAAAACACTTATTTCACTGAGTATAATCGACGCAAATTATTTTCAAAGAACGAAGTAAACGATCAAACTCAATTTGAATCAGATATTTTAGATGATATTGTCGTAAAAGAACAATCCGACGAAATACTTAAAATACTGCACGAATTAAGTGAGCCTTACAAAGAGGTATTTCTGTTAAGGCATTTTGGTGAATTATCCTTTGAAAAAATCAGCAAGATTTTTAACAAAGGCGAAAGTTGGGCAAGGGTTACTTATCATCGAGCAAAAAGACAAATTATAGAAAAAATGAGGTGTACTGATGATTAATGAGGCAAATTGCAACGTAATAAAAGATATTTTGCCATTGTACGCAGATAATGTTGTGAGCAATGATACAAAAAGTTTTGTGGAAAACCATATCGCTAAATGTGATATCTGTAAAAATGAATTGGCGATATATAATGAAGAGTTAAAAAAAGAGTCTATAAATCATACTGCTAAAGAAGATATAGCGCTAATCGAAATATTTGGACAATCATTTAAAAGAAAAAAACTAATTTCAAGCATTATTTCATCAAGCATTATAGCACTAATCTTAATAACAGCGTTTTATCACCTTACTACTCCAACATTCATTCCATATTCCCTAGCCTCAAATTCATTATCTGTACAAGATAATGATGGATTGATTTCATTGACATTTGAAGGTGAATACGAGCTGATTAAAACTATGGAAGGTAGCTATTCATTTAGCATATTTAACACCATTTTGAATGATTTGCTAGGAAATCCAAACCACAAAACTATAATTATAAATCCAAATTATGAAGCAGTAACAGAGCTATATTATGACTCTAACGGGCAAGAAGCAAACGAAATTATATATGGAAATTCTATCGAAGATGGTACTTCAGTGACTCTACCAAGGCTGTCTCTGAATTTTTACTTCATGTTGTCTGTATTCGCGTTCATCTTCCTTGCATTAACAGCTTTATTCTTAAAAAGGGTGCACAAAACGCAATTAATTGTCACTAAATTCGCACTCTTACCAGCCTCATATGCAGTAAGTAATGTTATTTTAGGTGGTTTGGGCTGGTCTACCTATTCTCCAATTCATGATTTACTTTTCTACTGCCTGTTATCTATTCCAATTTGTTTGCTATTATGGTGCTGGGCAGATGTAATACTAAAAAACAGAAAGCACAATTAATTCAAAAAACCTGTAGTGAGAAAAAAATCTCGCCACAGGTTTTAAATTACTATTTTTTATATCTCAAACCTTTTGGGTAGCGATTTTTGAGTACTCCATTCGAGGCTTTCCCAAACCCCAAACTCACCCCATTGACGCAAACTCCCGTATATCCTTTATTTTCGCAAGGAATTTCTTCTCCTTTTAAAAATTTATACAAAGCTTCATCATTTAAATCAAAGTCTATAACACTTCTCATATTGTCCTTAGGCTGTGCCATAAACACAGCATGAGACGGTTCAATTCTCTTTGCCTTAATCTCCCCAAAATCGACCCCAGCCCTTAGAACTTGAATTCCTTTTAAATCAGGAAGATTATGCGGCAAAATCAAAACTTTGTCAGAATAGTTTTCAAATCGTCCAAAAACCTCATCAAAAAATAATTCCTTATATAGTTTATCAGCATCTTGAAATTTATTGCTCGAATATGTAAACTGCTTTATTTTCTTACTTTCACAAGCATTTTTTCTGAATTTTGCAACAAAATGACCTTCGCCACCGTCCATTGGGTAAATTCTAACTGCTTCAATCCCCATGGCTTTTCTACCAAAATCAGCATTTATAGAAACCAGTTCAAACTGCTTATTTTGTTCTAAAAACCTTTCGCATACATCTTCATTCTCTTCTTTTGAAAATGTACAAGTTGAATAAACAAGAATACCACCTTCTCTCAAAGCAGAAGAAGCAGAGTTCAAAATTGACAATTGTCTCACTGCGCATGTTTCAACATGCTCTAAAGACCACTCTTTTATTGCTTCGTTGTTTTTTCTAAACATCCCTTCTCCAGAACAAGGTGCATCTACTAATATTTTATCGAAAAAGCCATGTAACTTCTTGCAGATAACATCAGGGTGAGAAGAGGTGACTACTGCATTTCTAACTCCCATTCTCTCGATATTCGATAAAAGAATATTTGCTCTACTCTTAACAATTTCATTAGAGAACAAAAGACCTTGTCCATGCAAACACGCTGCAATTTGCGTACTTTTGCCTCCGGGTGCTGCACATAAATCCAACACTTTATCAAAGGGTTTTGGGTCTAAAACAGTAACTACAGAAGAAGCAGAAGGCTCTTGAGAGTAAAACGCTCCTGCACTATGTAGCGGATTTTCACCTAACTTTTCATTGTCAACTTCAAAAGATAAAGGAGAAAACGGAGTTGACTCAAATCTTGCAAAACAGCTTTTAACAGCATTAATTTCTGATTTTAAGGTGTTTACTCTCACGGCTTTTTTAGGTGCATTAGAAAAAGAGTCGATAAAAATATCGAACTCATCTCCTAAATATTTCTTCATTTTATTTAAAAATTCTTGCGGTAACATATTTTACTCCGATTTTTTGATTTTATCAAGTAGTTCTTTTAAAGTTTTGTCATCAATTTTTGATGACTTAAACCCTTCACCTGTAATTTCGCTTGCATCTCCTGCAATAACAAAAGCATTTTTATCAACTTCTCTTATAATTTCATGGAGTTTAAAAATTTCGTATCTTCTCACTGCACACAACAAAATTTCTCCTTCATCATTATTGAAGCCCCCACGTGATTTTAAGAAAGTCACTCCTCTGTCAAGGTCTACCATAATTCTTTCAGCAATTTCTGTAGATTTTTGAGAAAAAACAAAAAATATTTTTCCACGACCCACATCTGTTCCATTCAAAATTGCATCTATTATATTTGTAGCAACAAAAACAACTATACTAGCATACATAGCGCTTTCTAACTTTCCGAAAACAAAAGCTGACACAATTATTACCATCGCGTCCACTGCAAGCATAATGTTACCCATTGATAGGTGGCGGAATTTTTTCCCGACAACCCTTGCAATCATATCACTTCCACCTGTTGTAATTCCTCTTGTGAAGATAATCGCAAGTCCGACACCCTCTAAAACCCCTGCTGTCAAAGAGATTAGAACGAAATCTCCGTGGTAAGGTTCAACAAATAAGGCAACAGTATCAATTGCAAAAGATGAAATAAGAATAGCTGCAACAGATTTTAAAACAAGTTTATACCCAATTTCAACAATAGCCCATATTACAATAGGAATATTTAAAATAATAACTACAAGCCCGATAGGAGTACCAAACACAAAATTGAGCATTGTAGCAACACCACTTAATCCACCGGGAGCGATATTGTTAGGCGCAGAAAAAACACTGACACCAATACCAAAAATAATTGAACCAATAGTCACAAACAACAAGTCCAATGTATATTCTTTAATTCTTTTCATAGTTTACAAGTCTATAATTAAAGGTGTATAATATTTCTATTTTAGAATTATTGTTCAAAGAAAAAATAAAACACCCTGTGTTTTTGAAGACTACCCTTTCTCATAATTAATTTCCCAATAAGATGAAATAATGTCGAAAAACTCGCTTAATCTATTAATTTCGTTTTTTAAATATAAATACCCAAACAAACACTCAAGAGCAGTCGCTGCTTGATAGTCCGCCCTTGAAGCATTTTTGGGAACATGACCCAATTTTGTGTTTCTTCCACGCATAAAAACATCTTTTTCTTCCTGTGTAAAAACATCAAAAAGTTTTTCTGTTACTACTTTTGATTGAAACTCGCAACGAACCATTTCAACACTCAAGCGATGCAGTCGTTTAACAGATGAATTTCCCTTTGCTACTAAGTATTCCCTAACAAACATTTCATATACACCATCGCCCATAAAAGCGAGAGCAAGGGGACTCATCGTTTTTGTATCAATTTTGTTCTCAAAAATATTTTGCATTTATATGCTCCATTTCGTATAGCTTAGAGTTACAGTGTACAGCATTTTTGAAAAAAAATCAAGCTAAAGAATTTAGTAGTCCACCACTATTAATGATATGTTGTATCTCTTTGGGGAAGGGAGGAACACTGAACTGCATATCCTTGTTCTCTATTTTCAAAATACCCTTATCAAGGTCAAAACTAGCAGTGTCACCCTCTTCAACTTCATTTACAAATTCTTCGCACTCTACAATTGCAAGACCAATATTAATTGAGTTTCTATAAAATATTCTAGCAAAACTTTTTGCAACAACAAGTGAAACACCACTAGCTTTAATCGCAATAGGTGCATGTTCTCGTGAAGAACCACATCCAAAGTTTTTTCCACCTACCATGATATCTCCAACTTGCACTTTGTTTATAAAATCTGCGTCAATATCTTCCATGCAATGTGAAGCAAGTTCTTTTTCATCAGATGTGTTTAAATATCTTGCGGGGATTATTACATCAGTATCTACATTATCTCCATATTTTATTATATTCATTTTAATGCTCCATTCTGCCGCTTCGCATCGGCACAAATTTTTTTATGAAATATGCGACTCTTATCATGCGAAGCACAAGGAATGATAAGAGCATTATTTATTTTGATTTATTAGTTTGAAACTTGTTTCAAACTATATCCAAGTCATGTATATGCGAAAAACAAAATCTCATATTAAGTTTACGCTATGACCTCACCTTTCCATATTATTATTTTGTTACAGGAGCTGACAATTTTCCATCGATAGCACTTTGTGCAGCCACAAAGGGACCAGCCAAATAAACCTCTGAACTTGGATGCCCCATTCGACCGACAAAATTTCTGTTAGTCGTCGCAACTGCTCTCTCACCGGCTGCCAAAATTCCCATGTGACCGCCCAAACAAGGTCCGCAAGTTGGTGTTGAAACAATAGCACCTGCTTCAATAAACGCTTTTAGATATCCAAGTTCCATAGCCTCAAGGTAAATTTTTTGTGTAGCTGGAATTACTATACATCGAACATCCTTGTGCACTCTTCTCCCTTTTAATATTTCATATGCTGCCTTCATGTCGGACAGCCTTCCATTTGTGCACGATCCGATAACCACTTGGTCAATCTTTATATCTCCAAAATCATCTGCTGTTTTTGTGTTTTCTGGAAGATGTGGAAAGCTGACTGTTGGCTGAATTTTCGACAAGTCAACATCAATAGTTCTTGTATACTGCGCATCGCTGTCAGGCTCAAACACTTCATATGAAAGACCTTTTTCGTCCATATAAGCTCTTGTTTGTTCGTCAACGATGAAAATTCCATTTTTCGCTCCTGCTTCAATCGCCATGTTAGCAATACAAAAACGATCATCCATAGTTAGATTTTTTATCCCATCGCCCATAAATTCCATTGATTGATAAAGTGCACCATCGACTCCAATCATTCCTATTATGTGTAAAATAACATCTTTTCCGCTTACATAAGGACTACTAAAATTACCAAAGACATTAAACTTATTCGCTTCGGGGACTTTAAACCACGCTTTTCCACTCGCCATTCCAGCAGCCATGTCTGTAGAGCCTACTCCCGTTGAAAAAGCACCCAACGCACCATAGGTGCAAGTGTGAGAATCCGCGCCAATAACAACATCGCCAGCCTTAACCAAGCCTTTTTCAGGAAGCAAACTATGCTCAATTCCCATGTCGCCAACATCAAAAAAATTCTTTATATTATATTCATTAGCAAAAGTTCTGCAAGTTTTACATTGTTCTGCAGCTTTTATGTCTTTGTTTGGTGTAAAGTGATCCATAACTAGAGAAATCTTCTCCTTATCGAAAACTTCTGTCAACCCCGCTTTTTTAAATTCGTTGATTGCAACGGGAGCAGTAATGTCATTAGCTAAAACCATTGAAAGTTCTGCTGTTATCAACTCGCCAGCTTTAACCGATTTTAACCCCGCTGCCTTTGCAAGAATTTTTTGTGTCATTGTCATCATATAAATGCTCCATTCCGCCGCTTCGCATCAGCACAAAATTTAATGAAATATGCGACTCTTGTCATGCGAAGAATAAGGAATGACAAGAGCATTATTAATTTCTAATTTTATTAGTTTGAAACTTGTTTCGAACTAATACTCCAATCCGCCGCTTTGCGTCGGCAAAAACTGTGTAAACTAACTCTTATCACGCAAAGCACAATGATAAATAAGAGTTTGCACATCGCACATTACCACAAACTTGAAAGCTGTGCAGTACATTAATTAAGCGAAGTGCTATACTCCGGTAATCGCAAAAACAGTGCAAAGAGAAAGCTAAACTAGCATCAATTTGCACCATAATTTAAACTATGCATCTATGATTAACTGCTTATTGATTATACATTTGTTTGTTCACACCATTTAGATAAGCTTTAATGCTAGCCTCAATGATGTCTGTCGAAATCGCTCTACCTGTAACTTGATGGTCATCAAGTGTCAGCTTTACAACTGCCTCGCCAAGAGCATCTTCTCCACCTGTAACGGCGTGAATTGTGTAATCATCAAGTACAAATTCTTTCTTTGTTATTTTGTCAATTGCTTTAAACGATGCGTCAATAGGCCCATCACCAATTGCTACTTTTTCGAATACTTCATCATCCTTTTTCACTTTAACAGTAGCCGTAGCTGTGATTGTAGTTCCACTGTTTATGGTAAAAGATTCAAGCTCATATGCACTATCTTGAATTGGCTTTTTGTTAGACAACAACGCTAATATATCTCTGTCTGAAACAACCTTTTTCTTATCTGCCAAGTTTTTGAAGTCTTCAAAAATCTTGTTTAACTCATCTCTTTCAAGTTGATATCCTAATGAGTTAATTCTTTCCTCAAAAGCGTGACGTCCTGAATGTTTTCCTAAAACCATTTGTTGTTCAGGAATTCCAATTGAAGCAGGAGTCATAATTTCGTATGTCTCTTTGTTTGCTAAAACCCCATGTTGATGAATTCCCGATTCATGGGCAAACGCATTTGCACCAACAATCGCCTTACTAGGAGCCACCGGAACACCTGTGATAGAAGAAATTAATTTTGAAGTTTTGTAAATTTCTTTCGTATTAATACCAGTTTTCACCCCATAATATTCTGCTCTTGTATTAACACCCATTACAATTTCTTCTAATGAAGCATTTCCTGCTCTTTCTCCAATTCCGTTAATTGTACATTCTACCTGTGTTGCACCAGCTTTTACCGCAGCCAATGAATTTGCAACTGCAAGACCTAAATCATTATGACAGTGAACGGAGATATCCGCCATATCGATATTCGGTACATTTCTTTTTACATAGTCAATGTATTCAAACACTTCATCAGGTGCTCTGTACCCAACTGTATCAGGAATATTTACTACTGTTGCACCATTTGCAATTGCAATTTCAATAGCTTTTGCCAAGAAAGCTTTATCGCTTCTCATTGCATCTTCAGCTGAAAATTCAATATTTGGGCAAAGACTTCTTGCGTACTTCACCATTTGCGCAATTTGCTCTAAAACAGCTTCAGGTTTCATTTTAAGCTTATATTCCATGTGCAAAGGAGAAGTTGCTATAAATGTGTGGATTAATGGATTGTTTGCATATTTCACACTGTTGTACGAGGCATCAATATCCTTAACTACTGCACGGCAAAGGCTTGCAACAGTTACATCTTTTACAGTTTGAGCAATTCTTTTAACCGACTCAAAATCCATTGGTGAAGCAATCGAAAAACCTGCTTCAATTACATCTACTTTTAATTTTTCAAGTTGCTTTGCCACTTCGATTTTTTCGTCTAAATTCATGGAACAACCAGGTGATTGCTCGCCATCTCTTAATGTCGTATCAAATATTTTTATCTTTTTCATTTCGATTTCCTTTTTTCTTTTTCATTATATTAATTTACAAGAAGAAAATTTGCCAATTGAAAAAATATATTTTTTCTATTTTCAGTCATCTTCTATATTATACTGAGCATTTCTCAGCGCTTGTTTTATTTCGCTTATATGTTCTTTATTTTTTGTCTCAAGCGACAAATGGAGATAACACCCAATTATATCCGTGTTTTCGCCACCATAGTTATGCCTTACTCTGGTAACATTCGCCCCCAAATCAGCAATAATCGCAGAAACCTCTTTAAGTTGACCCGGTTTATCGAGCATTTCAATTTTCAGCACTGAATGTCGACCTGTCGCTAAAAGACCTCTATTTATCACTTTTGAGAGGGTGTTCACATCTATGTTTCCACCTGATAAAATAGCACAAACTTTTTTGCCTTGAACTGGCAGTTTATCGTACATCAAAGCGGCAATCGCAACTGCTCCTGCACCTTCGGAAACCAGCCTTTGTCTTTCCATCAATGTCAAGATTGCAGTGGCAATTTCATCGTCTGTAACTGTTACTATTTTATCAAGATATTGACTGCAAAACTCATATGTCAACTCTCCTGGGTTTTTAACAGCAATTCCGTCTGCAAAGGTTTTAATCTTCGAAAGCTCTTCCCTGCTACCTTTTTTTACCGACTCAAACATACTTCCAGCGCCTTGTGCTTGCACTCCGTAAACTTTACAATTTGGATTAAGAGTTTTTACAACAAAGGCAACTCCCGAAGCCAGCCCTCCTCCACCAATTGGAACGACAATAGCATCTAGATTTTCAATTTCATCTAAAATTTCAAGCCCAATAGTTCCTTGCCCTGCTATCACATCTTCATCATCAAATGGGTGGACGAAAAAAGCACCTGTTTTTTCAGCAAATTTAATTGCTTCTTTATATGCATCATCATAAATTCCATCGACAATGGTAATTTTCGCACCATATTTTTTTGTTGCCTCAATTTTAGAAATTGGAGCGACACTGGGGATAAAAATATTTGCTTCTATTTTAGCCTTTTGAGCAGCTAAAGCTACACCTTGAGCGTGATTTCCTGCAGAACAAGCTACAATACCTTTTTCTTTTTGACTTTGGGAGAGAGAAGCAATTTTATAGTACGCTCCTCTCACTTTGAAAGAGCCTGTAACCTGTAAATTTTCAGGCTTAATATATAGTTTGCACGAATCAATTATATTATTACAGTAGATTAAATCTGTCCTTCTTACAACGGATTTAAGCACATGTGCAGCCTTATACACTTTATCTAAAGTTACCAAACTACCGCCCCCTTATCAGCCGATGAAACTGATTTTGAATATCTTTTTAAATATCCTGAGACATTCGTTTTAATCTTTATTTTTGTGTTTTGTCGTCTTTTTTCTATTTCTTCGTCGCTGACTAAAAGTTCAATACTATAGTTATTAATATCAATATGAATTTTATCTCCGTCTTTTACAAAAGCTATCACACCTCCAGCTGCAGCTTCTGGACTTATGTGTCCAATAGCAGCGCCACGAGTAGCTCCAGAAAAGCGACCGTCTGTAATCAGCGCAACATCACTATCTAGTCCCATTCCGACAATAGCAGAAGTAGGAGAAAGCATTTCTCTCATACCAGGCCCCCCTGCAGGACCTTCATACCTTATCACAACAACATTACCTTTTTCAATCTCACCACCGTAAATTGCTGCAATTGCGTCCTCCTCGCTATCAAAAACTTTTGCTACACCTGTAAAATCAAGCATTTCAGCCTTAACAGCAGAACGTTTTACAATAGAGCCATTTGGAGCAATGTTTCCAAACAAAACTGCAAGACCACCTGTGTCCGAATACTTTTGAATAACTTTATTATTTTTGACAAAAGATTTCTTTATATTCTCGCCCACAGTTTTTCCTGTAGCAGTGATGATATCTGTGTAAAGCAAATCTTTCACTTCGCCCATAACTGCATATACGCCTCCTGCAAAATACAGGTCCTGCATATGGTCGCCACCAGCTGGTGCAAGATGACACATGTTAGGAGTTTTAGAGCTAACTTCATTTATCATTTTGAGTTCCAACTCCACATTTGCTTCATGTGCAATTGCCAAAAGGTGTAGCGCAGAATTCGTTGAACAACCAAGAGCCATATCAACAGTCAATGCATTGTGAAAAGCTTTTTTCGTCATAATATCTAGCGCCTTAATATCTTTATGCAAAAGCTCCAGAATTTTCACTCCGGCTTCTTTTGCAAGTCTTCGTCTCTCTGCATATACAGCAGGAATAGTACCATTTCCCTCTAAAGCAATTCCTAGTGCTTCGCTGAGGCAGTTCATTGAATTTGCAGTGAACATTCCCGAACATGAACCACAGCCAGGACATGAAGTTGCTTCTATATCCGCTAGTTCCTCAGATGTAATTTTACCCGCTTTTATGCTACCTACTGCTTCAAAAACTGTGTTTAAATCTCTCCCACCAAGCGACATCATGGGACCTCCTGAAACGAAGACAGAAGGCAAATTCAGTCGTGCAGCTGCCATCAGCATACCGGGTACTATTTTATCGCAGTTCGGAATAAACACTAGCGCATCAAAGCAGTGTGCTCTCACCATACACTCAATAGTATCTGCAATTAACTCCCTTGAAGAAAGTGAATATTTCATACCCTCATGACCCATAGCTAGACCATCACAAACTCCTATTGTGTTAAATTCCATTGGAGTTCCACCAGCCATGAGGACTCCTTCTTTAACACAAGCGGAAATTTCTTTTAAATGAATATGACCGGGAACAACTTCGTTAAACGAATTTACTATTCCAATTAAAGGCCTGTTCATTTGCATATCTGTATATCCCATTGATTTAAGTAGCGCTCTTTTAGGAGCATTGTGGACACCTTGTGTAATTTTATCACTATTCATGAATCTAATTCCTTTAACATTAATTATAACTCTTTTTGTGGTGAAGTAGTCATCAAAGTGACTTCTTTAACGTCATATAGTTTTGCAAGTTGCCTTACCATTTGAACTTGAATGTATTCGTCGCCCTTAGACACGATTAACATTCTTGAAATTGTAGGGTCTGCTGTTTCATTAACATTAAGACTGTCAATGTTATATCCTCTTTTTAAGTATAATCCAGTAATTCTGTTCAGAACTCCGTAGTGATTATTTACTAATAGTTCAATTGTAAACTTATCCATTATTGTAACTCATCCTTTCTTTATCGTGAAGCATTGTATAAATTTTATTGGAGGAAGATTATAAAAGATTTTTTCTGCAGTAGAAATATTCGTTCCACTGTAGCAAAATCTCAAAATATCATGAACGAAAAATCATTTTTATTCTGTAATGCCCCTTAACTTTATCTCATTTACAGTTCCACCAGGAGGAATCATCGGTAAAACCATTTCGTCTTTATCAATGCAACACTCAATCAATGTAGGACCTTCTTCTGACAGATTATCAAGCACGTTTTTCAAATCATCTATTCCATTTACTCTTACAGAGTCTGCTCCAAACGCCTTTGCAAGTGCAACAAAATCAGTTTTTCTCTCAAGTGTAGTTTGCGAATATCTTTTATCATTAAACATTGTTTGCCATTGACGAACCATTCCTAAAACGCCATTGTTCAAAACAACTATAACAATTGGTAATTTTTGTGTAACAGCAGTAGCAAGTTCATTGAGATTCATTCCAAAACTACCATCACTTGTAAACAAAACAGTTTTATTTCTTCCAGAAGCAACACAGCCACCAATAGCAGCACCAAGGCCAAATCCCATTGTACCTAATCCACCTGAAGTTAGCAATGTGTGGTCTTTTTCAAACTTATAATATTGCATGGTCCACATTTGATGTTGCCCAACATCAGTTGCAACTACAGTATCAACACTCATTCTAGAGTTAACTGTGCTTATTATATCATTTGGGCACAACTCGTTTGTAAAAGGTATTTCATCTTTTTCCTTGTACTCGTTAATATTTTCAAGCCAATCATCATTAATCATTTCAGGAAGTTCCTTTAATAGAACATTTAGGAATTCCTTTAAATCTGCACAGATATTAATATGAGTATTTATATTTTTTCTCACCTCTGCTACATCAATATCAACATGAATGATAGTTTTATTCGCCTGATAATGATTTGCATTTCCTGTAGCTCTGTCTGAAAATCTAACTCCAAGCGCAATCATTACATCGCATTGGTCTTGCGCCATAGATGCTGCAAAATTACCATGCATACCACACATTCCAAGATTTAACTCGTAAGAAGCAGGGAGTGAAGTTAATCCCATCATACTAAGTCCAACAGGAGCATTAATTCGTTTTGAAAGCTCCAGTAATTCCTCACATGCTTCACTTCTGCAAATTCCTCCGCCTGCATAAATAAACGGTTTTTTCGCATTTTTAATCGCTTCTAACACTCTTGTAATATCAAACTCAGGCTTTTCTTCTTCAATAACTACTACTTCTCCACCAATATACTCAATACTTTCTGTTTGAATATTCTTAGGGATATCAACAACAACAGGACCTTTTCTTCCAGTGTTTGCAATTCGGAATGCTTCGTTTAAGATAAATTCGAGGTCTTTAATATCTCTAACAACAAAACTATGTTTAACTATAGGTTGCGTGATACCTAGCACATCAACCTCTTGAAAGCTGTCTCTTCCAAGCAAGCTCACAGGAACATTCCCTGTAAGTGCAACCATTGGAACACTATCTAAGTATGCATTAGCTATTCCGGTTACCAAATTAGTAGCTCCAGGTCCGCTTGTCGCAATAACTACTCCTGTTTTTCCACTAACCCTTGCATATCCATCTGCTGCGTGCGAAGCTCCTTGTTCGTGTGCTGTGATAATGTGGTTAACTCTTTCGCTGTTTTTATACAGTTCGTCGTACAACGGAAGAACTGCACCGCCAGGATATCCAAAAACCGTATCTACTTTATGCTTTGCCAGTACCTCAATAATAATTTGTGCACCTGTCATGTTCATAATATTACACTCTCCTAAAAAAATTTAAAACCCTTACAGCGTTAGCTGTAAGGGTTTTAGTAAACTTAAATCACAGTTGTTTTTTTACTAACCACTTATCCCAGCTCAACGCAAATTGACACTATCGCAAATCACGATAATGTTGACTAGGACTAGTAGGTTTTGAGTAAATAAAGAATTCATAATCATTAACTCCAATAAAAAAACTTCTTATACCGATACTATAACATTAATATCTTACTTTGTCAATATTTTTTTGAACTAGAACAGCTCATTTTTTTTGGTCAAAATAAACAAATTTTTCTTTGTAATCACACAGATACGATTTTCCTGCTTCAATTTCTTTCAATAAGATTTTTTCACTAATATCATCTTCAATCTTACTTTGAACTGCTCTTCTTAGCGGTCTTGCACCATATAACTCATCAAAACCTTCTTTAGCAATTGCTTTTGATACTTCAAAGGAAAACTTGATATCTATACCTATGTCTATCAGTTTTTTTGACAAATCTTCTAGTATTTTCGTTGCTATCTTTTCTATTTCTTCTTGATTTAACTTGTTAAATACAATTATATCATCTACTCTGTTAAGAAATTCAGGCTTGAAAATATTTTTCAACTCCCCTAAAACAGACGCTTTTACTTTTTCAAAATCCCCGACTTCTTCCTTTTGAGTTGTAAACCCTAGGCTTATTCCGCTTTTTTGTGTCAAAAGCCTTGCGCCAACATTAGAAGTCATTATTATCACTGTATTTTTGAAATCAACTGTTTTTCCGTGTGAATCAGTCAGTCTTCCATCTTCTAGCACTTGAAGCAAAATATTGAAGACATCAGGGTGAGCTTTTTCAATTTCATCAAACAGTACTACCGAATAAGGCTTTCTTCTCACAGCTTCAGTTAATTGACCACCTTCATCATATCCAACATAACCGGGAGGTGAACCTATTAACCTTGAAACGGTGTGCTTTTCCATAAATTCCGACATATCAAGTCTGATAAGTGCTTTTTCTTCTCCAAACATTGCTTCTGCTAACGCCTTACACAACTCGGTCTTTCCTACTCCAGTAGGTCCAGGGAAAATAAATGAGCCAATAGGGCGTTTTTTATCTTTTACTCCAACTCTACCTCTTCTAATAGCTTTAGCTACAGCACTGACAGCAGAATGTTGTCCTATAACTCTTTCGTGCAATATATCCTCAAGTTTTAATAGCCTTTCGCTTTCCTCTTGCTCTAATCTTAAAACAGGAATCCCTGTCCACTGCGAAACTATTTCTCCCACATTTGAAGCAGTTACAGTTAAATTGCTTCTCTCATTTTTTTCTTTCCAATCACTTTTGGCTTTTTCCAATGCTTCTTTCAAGCAGTTTTGCTTATCACGAATTTTAGCTGCATTTTCAAAGTCTTGTGTGTTAATAGCAGCCTGCTTTTCAGCTTCACTTTCTTTTATCTCATTTTCTAATTCATGAAGACTTACAGGAGCAGTATAAGTGTTAAGCCTTACTTTTGACGCCGCCTCATCAATCAAATCAATTGCTTTGTCAGGCAAAAATCTATCATTAATGTATCTTGCAGATAGTTTTACAGCCGCTTCAATAGCCTCGTCGGTTATAACTACTTTGTGATGAGCTTCGTATCTGTCTTTTAAACCTTTTAAAATCAGTATAGATTCTTCTTCTGTCGGCTCACCTATATTGACCGGTTGAAATCTTCTTTCAAAAGCTGAATCTTTTTCAATATGCTTTCTATATTCATTTATTGTAGTTGCACCAATTACTTGAAAATCTCCTCTTGCAAGCGCAGGCTTTAATATGTTCGCGGCGTCAGCAGAACCCTCACTCGCTCCTGTGCCAATTATGGTATGAAGTTCATCAATAAATAAAATTACATTTCCGTCTTTTTTGACTTCATCTATAGCTGATTTTATCCTCTCTTCAAATTCGCCTCTATACTTTGCACCTGCAATCATTGCGGTTAAATCTAGGGATACTACTCTTTTATCTTTTAGAAGTTCGGGAACATCACCTGCAACTATCATAACTGCAAGCCCCTCTGCTACAGCTGTTTTACCCACACCAGGCTCTCCAATTAAAACAGGGTTATTCTTTGTCCTTCTTGACAGAATTTGGATTACTCTTTCAATTTCATTTTGACGACCAATCACTGGATCAATCGAGCCTTTATTTGCTTTTTCGTTTAAATCTACACCAAAAGAATCTAAAGCACTGCTATTACTTTTTGCCTTGTTTTCAGAACTTACTTGAGATTTTTTACCACTTCCGAATACATCTTTTAATTCTAAGATTATTTTTTCACTTTCTATACCTAATGATTTCATAAGTGAAACAGCATAGCTTTCTTTGTCTTCAATAATCGAAAGTAGTATATGCTCCGAACCCACGTATCCATGCCCTAGCCTGTTTGCTACACTTGCAGAAAGTTGTAAAATTCTTTTTGTCCTTGGAGTAAAGTTCTCTGGCGACAACTCTTTTTTTTCGCCATAACCAATTCTCTCTTTTAGAAATTCTACATAGTTTTCATAATTAAGCGAAAGTTTTATCAGCACATCACTTGCTAACCCACAATCACTTTTCAACATTCCTGCTATCAAGTGTTCACTTCCTATATAGTTGCTACCTAATTCCCGTGCTACTTCAATTGAATTATTTAAAGCAACATTTGCCTTTTCAGTAAATCCATTAAATTTATACATAATATTATCAATCCTTTCTCGGAGTAGTATGTCAATATGTTTTTTTACTAAACTATACCTATTTATTTTTTCTTCACGAAATAAAATCTACTTTTTTAAACTTCTCTCTTAAATAATCCGCTCGCACCTTATCCCTCAATTCATGATTACTGAGTTTTAAATTCAGTATTAATGTAGCAGGGGAAACACCTTTGTAAATATCGTTAATCGCATTCGCACTAATGTCTTTTATTAAATCCGTACAAATCCCAACTCTTATCAAAGACAAAAGCTCTGTAGCCTCTTGCGAACTAATAGTTCTTGCATATTTTAACACTCCCAACGCACGTGCTACTTTGTCCTCATAATTCTCTTTTGCTCGATAACTAAGCTCTTGTGAGATTATTTGAACTGTAATGTTTTGAAGATTTTCAATAGCTTCTGTTTCACTTAATCCTAGAGTCACCTGATTAGAAATTTGAAACAAATGACCTTTAGCAGAGCTTCCCTCTCCATGACTTCCTCTGATTGTAAAACCAAGTTTAGACAAACTAGCAGCAATTCTGGAAATAGCATTATTTTCATGCAATGCAGGCAAATGCAACATCACCGATGCTCTCATGCCTGTTCCCAAATTCGTCGGGCAATTTGTTAAATACCCAAGTTTTTCATCATATGCCATTTGAAGACTTTCACCCAAAATTATTTCAATCTTATCCGCCATGTCAAAAGCTTCGTTAATTTGATTTGAATAGGACTGAATTCTTAAATGATCTTCTTCATTTATCATAACAGAAGTTTTTTTGTCCTTGCTTAATATCAATGCTTTTCCATTAGTGTCATTAATAAATTGATAACTTAGCAAATTTAATTCATATAGTGAGATTAATTCCATTTCCGACAAACTTTTAATTTCTATAAAATCAAACAGTTCAGAAATATAACTGTTCGTTCCAAACAAAGCAGTTTTCACACGCATAATTACTTCATTTTTTTGCTCTATAGACATTTTATGTGGAAATGGATATCCTTTAATATTGCGTGCAAATCTAACTCTCGCGCCTGTATTCACACAGTTTAAAAGCATGTTCTTTTCCATATATATTCATTCCTTTCTAATTATCTATCAACTGGTTATTCTTCAAGCTTTTTAATTTCATCTCTAAGCACTGCTGCATCTTCAAAACGCTCTTCTTTAATCGCTTTGTTTAAAAGTCGCCTCTTATCTTCAACAGGATTTTTAACGCTAAGCTCTGTTTTCTCAGAGACCATCAGAGCTTTTTTCCCCGGCCTCTTCCCTCTGTTTTCTACTTTACCATGTATCTTTTCAATTCCAGGGAGGATTTTATCATAAAAGCATTTGTAGCAGTCGGGGCAGCCTAATTTCCCCGTCTCTCTAATCTCCAATATAGTAGTTCCACATGAATTACAAGTCTGTGGTTTACTGCTTATCGGAGAAAAGTAGCTTTTCAAAAAACTGCTCATTTCATTCATCTGCAACTCCTCGCTGTAATCACTTGCACAAATGGGACACAAAGAAAGAGATGAAACTTTTCCATTAATCGACATTTTCATAAAGTTAGTAGCTGTGTTTATTTTGCATTTTTGACAAAGCATATAAATACTCCATTCTGCCACTTTCGGTGGCGATTATTTTCTTCTATATATTTAACTTGTTTTCAAATGACCCATACTCATAAATCATTCACTTTTCATAACCAGTAACAGGTTTTTGAAAATGCTGGCTCTTACAACGTCTCGTATTTCTTTTGGAACATCAATTAAAGTTCGGTCTGAAGTTGCACAGCCTATCACATTAGCTTCTTTTTTTGTTATCAATTCATTGTAATACATGTTGTGTAGCATCACTCTTATAGTAGATATATCCAGCCTATCACCAACAGAATTAATTATATGCATTGTTGCAGACGGCTTTGTCCGAAAACTTCGAGTTATACGAATATATCCACCACCACCTCTACGGCTTTCAACTACATATCCTTGCTCGGGAGTAAACCTTGAGCTTATAACATAGTTAATCTGGCTTGGAACACAGCCAATTATGCCTGCTAGCTCGTTTCTTTGAATTTCAGCAATCCCGTTTTCTTCCTCTAGCATTTTCAAAATGTGTGCTGCCACTATATCTGTAATCCCCATTTCACACCTACACCCTTCTCTTAATTTAACTTTGACTTTCTTTGTCTTTTGATTATATTATACTCATCGAATCTCAAAAGTCAAGCAAAGTCAAATTATTTAAAATAAAATTCACAAACTGTAAACAAATAATTTATTTTAGATATTCTAGTAACGATTTACATCGTTTTAGCTACTTAATACCTGCTGAACAACTTGAAAATGGCTTTCTAACGCAAAAGAAAGCT